>JAJYOQ010000553.1 GCA_021796135.1 Bacteroidota bacterium | reverse complement strand
ATTATTTGAAAAATTATTACTAATCCATGACCCCGAAGCATTTAAATCCATGTGCAAATTACCATCTAATAATGATGGTGTGACTGCCAGAGTAATATTCTTTCTATCAATGTTATTGTACTTTAAAATACCATCCTGGAACAAATAATCTAATGAAACACGGTATGGTACTGTACCTAAAACATCGCTAATACTAATATTATGTTCAGTCGTTGGGGCAACTCTGTAAATTTCGTTTTGCCAATCTGTATTTGCTGTTCCTAATCTAGTCTTTGCGAAAGCAGTTAAACCGTTGTTAGCAATTCTATCAGCAATTAATGATCTGAATTCGTCCCCGGTAAAGACAGACAATAATTTTGCAGCTGACGCCAAAGAAAAACTACCGTTATAACTTACGATCATCTTTTCGCCGGCAGCAATCGAACCCCTTTTAGTTTTTATAATAATAACACCATTAGAAGCTCTTGAACCATAGATAGCTGTCGCAGAAGCATCCTTCAAAATTGTGATTGACTCAATATCATTTGGATTAATCGTCGAAAGCGGATTAGCCATACCGGAAATTCCAGAGCTTTCCAAAGGAATATTATCGATTACTATTAAAGGATCGTTATTAGCTGTTAAAGATGAACCGCCACGAATACGGATTTGAGATCCAGCGCCGGCAGAACCGTCAAGAGAATTGACAACAACACCCGCCGCTTTTCCTACAAGTAATTCCTGAGGAGATGTAATTACTCCTTTATTAAAATCCTTTGCTGAAATCGCTTCAACAGAACCAGTAGCATCGGCTTTTTTTACTTCACCATACCCGATTCCTACTACGCCTATTTCTTTAAACTGTTTAGCCTCAAATTTTAACGCGATGTTCAAATATGCTTGATCTGTTACTGTTACTTCTTGTGTTGCATAACCCACATTTGATACCACTAGAACAGCACCCTTTTTTACTTTTAATCTAAATTCTCCATCAATATCAGTAGCAGCCCCGTTTGTAGTACCCTTCTCTAAAACGGAAGCACCAATTAATGGGGTTCCATCATCCGCACTTGTTACCTTTCCGCGTATCTCCATTTCCTGAGCGAAAAGGAGTGAACCAGCCTGCATCATCAAAAACAAAAAAACGACCACGAACTTGTTAGATACTAGATAGCTGTTTTGTTTTTTTAATTTCGCGGATAATATACGATTTCTACTAAGTGTTAAACTTAAATGGCTCATTATGTTGCAAAAACCTGCCAATAAGTTTACTTGTTTAGGTTTTGTCATATTTTTCCTCGTTTACTTTATGTGATGAAATTAGTTAGTTGAAATTAAAAAATTTTCTACAAGAATAGAACGATGTGCTATAATATTATCTTTTATACTGGACGAAAAAATATAATCACTATAACAATCTATAAAGTCTTTAACAAAGATCTTATATATTCCAATCTCTAAAATAACAAAATTAGGTAGCGCTAACTGTTGGGAGTGGGCTGGTTCGCTGTAAAAAAATAAATTAATAAACAAAATAAATATGGAAACAGTCTTATACTGTGATACCATTTTTTTTACAGCAATAAAAAAGCATGAACTAAATAAACTAATCCATCTAACAAATTTAGGATAGAATTATTGAAACGCATATTAAGTTACAAAAATCCACAACAAAAAATCAAACTATATTAAGATAAAATCATAATCTTATTTTTGAATTGGCATTCTGAGGAAAGAGTAAAATTCCAACGTTGAATTAATGTTTAACTGGTAGAGATCAAATCCAGCACTATCTCTTAATTTATTTATTATTTAAGTTAAGATGTAATTATTACACATACTCAGATAAGTATAAAAGGAACAGAAATTCTTGTATGAAACCAAAAGAAGTAACACTAAACGATATTGCACAGAAATTAGGTGTTTCAATAATAACTGTTTCAAAAGCGCTGCGCGGGCATCCGGATATTTCTAGCAGTACTGCCGAATTAATAAAAAAAGCTGCAAACGAATTAGGTTATTCACCTAACCTTATGGCAAGAAATCTTGCATCAAGAAAATCCAATACCATCGGCGTTGTTCTTCCGGAAATTGCACATCATTTTTTTAGTTCTATAATTGATCATATTTATGTTTATGCAACTTTAAACGATTATCAAATTTTCCTTACTGTTTCGCAAGAGAACTCCGAACTGCAGAAAAAACAAATCCAGACTCTTCTTTCGATGAGAGTGGAAGGAATAATTATTTCAATTTCACAGGACACATCAAATTTTGAAATTTTTGAAACTGCAAAAAGCAAGCAAGTTCCTCTTGTATTCATGGATCGTATTCCTGATTTAAGCAATTGCAACACAGTTACGGTAGATGATAGAGGTGGTGCTTATAAAGCGATTGATCACGCGATTAAGCTTGGATATAAGAAGATCGCACATTTTGCAGGTTATACAAATATTAATATTGGACGCGAACGAATGCTGGGTTTTAAACAGGCAATGAATGATTATGGTTTGGAAGTTAATCAAAATTGGATTTTAGAAGGAGACTTCGGGGAAAAAAGCGGTTACGATTCTTTCATGAAATTATACCATGAAAAGAACATGCCCGATTTAATCCTTGCGGTTACATATCCCGTTGCAATTGGTATATATATGGCTGCTAAAGAAGTTGGAATGAATATCCCTAATGATATTGACTTAATTTGTTTTGGTAATTCTCAAGAGCAGAACTTTTTATCTCCTCCGCTTAGTTGCGTAAATCAACCGACAGAACAGTTGGCGGCAAAGTCTATGGAAGTTTTAATAGAAAATATTATTAAGAAAGATAAATTCATCTGTAAACAAATCGTCGTTGACACAGATCTGATATTGCGTGGAACATGTATTAAATGCAATAGGCTTTAACCCGTTGTGTGAATTAGAATAGAAAGTTGAAGAAATGAAAACAAAAGTAATTATTCAAAAGTTCATCAGTGAAGATCATAAGTAATCTGCTCAATCTGTGTGCTATTTTTCGATTAAAAAATTACTTTTGTCTTAAGTAGATTAATTCACACAACGGGTTATATATATAATTTCTAATAGTGACAGGGTTTTATTGTCTAATCAGTTGCTTCATTTTTTATCTATTATTGATTATAAAAATTAATCTGTTAATCATATTTTTACCTCC
>JAJYOQ010000552.1 GCA_021796135.1 Bacteroidota bacterium | reverse complement strand
AATCAATAATTAGGAATTAAGAATGTTAGAAATAAAAAATCTTCACGTAAATGTTGAAGGAAAAGAAATATTAAAAGGAATAAATTTAACAGTAAATGCCGGAGAAGTTCATGCCATAATGGGACCGAACGGTTCTGGTAAAAGTACGCTTGCACAAACTCTCGCCGGGAAACAAGAATATGAAGTAACAAAAGGCGAAGCACTATTCGAAGGGAAAAATCTTTTGGAATTTTCTCCCGAAGTTCGCGCACGGGAAGGAGTGTTTCTTGCATTCCAATATCCGATAGAACTTCCCGGTGTAAGCAATACGAATCTATTAAAGACAGCCTTAAACGAAATAAGAAAATACCGGGGACTGGAAGCAATCGATACGATGGAATTCCTGTCTATGATAAAGAGTAAAATGAAGCTTGTTGAGTTGGAACAGTCGCTCTTAAGCCGCGCAGTTAATGAAGGATTTTCAGGTGGAGAGAAGAAAAGAAACGAGATTTTTCAGATGGCAGTACTTGAGCCTAAGCTTGCAATTCTTGATGAAACAGATTCCGGACTTGATATTGATGCATTGCGCATTGTTGCTAACGGAGTGAATAAATTAAAGACTAAGGACAATGCCACAATTGTGGTTACTCATTACCAACGCCTATTGGACTATATAATTCCCGATTTCGTTCACGTACTATATAAAGGTAAGATAGTCATGTCCGGTGGTAAGGAACTTGCGCTTGAGCTTGAAGAGAAAGGTTACGACTGGGTAAAGGAAGATAAAGTATTATTATGAGTTTAAGTTTAAGAGTAGATTCAAGATTAAATATATGTCCAAGAAATTTTGGATTATACTTGAACCAGGTTAAATAATTCGGAGAAATATTTAGAATGACTGAAGTGACAGATTTTAAGGAATTGATTATTAGCAGGTTCGGAGAGTTTGTAAAGAGCTTAAACGGAAGCAGCCCGGTTCTTTTGAATTCAATTAGGAATGAAGCGCTGGAAAGTTTTTCCCGTATTAAACTTCCTACTACTAAAGATGAAGAATGGCGATTCACAAATATTTCACCTTTATTAAGATATAATTTTAACCCTGTAGTTGAAAAGCATGAAATTACCGCTAAGGAAATAGCACATTTCCAATTCAAGAATTCATTTAAGAATCAAATAGTTTTTGTCGACGGCATTTACTCTGACAGATTATCGCTGTCTAACGGCTTAGATAAAATAATTAAAATAGAAAATCTTTCCGTAGCATTTAATGCAAATCACGAATTATTCCAGAAACATTATAACAAATATGCAGGTTTCCAAGACAATGTATTCTCTGCGCTAAACACGGCGTACACAAAAGACGGAGCATTTATTTACATACCTGACAATAGATATATCGAAGATCCGATTTTAGTTTTGTTTATCTCGACCTCAAGCAATAATCAGCCTTTAATTCAACCTAGGAATTTATTTATTGCAGGTACAAATTCTAAAGCGACTATTATCGAGCACTATGTTTCTCTTGAGGATAATGTTTATTTCACAAACGCAGTTACGGAAATTGTAGTCGGTGATAATGCAACGATTAATCATATAAAGATACAGGAAGAAAGCAGAAGCTCATTTCATATTTCGAGAACAGAAATCGACCAGGAAAGAAACAGCAATTATGAATCAGCCTCAATTTCATTCGGAGCAGAAATTTCAAGAGAAGATATTTCATCGCGGTTCAACGGAGAAGGCGGCGAATGCACATTGAACGGTCTTTATTTAACAGACGGCACGCAATTGCACGATACACACACAATGATTGATCATGCAAAACCGTACTGCAACAGTCATGAGCACTTTAAAGGAATTCTTGACGGAAAATCCCGTGGAGTATTTAACGGAAAAGTGATGGTGAGACCTAACGCCCAGAAGACAAATGCTTTCCAGGAAAACAATAATATAATATTATCGAATGAAGCATTGGTAAATACAAAACCCCAGCTTGAAATATTTGCGGATGACGTTAAATGCTCTCACGGCGCAACAATAGGGCAGCTTGACAATGAGTCAATGTTTTACTTAAAATCTAGAGGTATCGGCGAAGAAACAGCCCGCACAATTTTGATTCATGCTTTTGCCAGCGATGTAGTAAAATCAATTAAAGTAGATTCAATAAAAAAATATCTTGAAGATATTCTTGATAATAGATTTAATAAAGAAAGTTAAGATGTTGAAATGGCAACTGAAATTATAAACAATAATAAGAGAAAATCAACCGGCTTTGATGTAAATAAAATCCGTGCAGACTTTCCTATACTTAAGGAAATTATTCACGGTAAGCCTTTATGCTATCTCGACAATGCCGCAACAACACAAAAGCCGCAAGACGTAATTGACACTATTGTAAAATACTACACAAGCCAGAATGCTAATATTCATCGAGGCGTTCATTATTTAAGTGAGCTTGCAACAAAAGAATTTGAAGATGCGCGTATTAAAGTAAAAAATTTCATTAACGCTTCAAGTGAGAAAGAAATAATCTTTACACGCGGGACAACCGAATCGATTAACCTCGTGGCAAATGTCTTCAACAAAGCAATTTTGAAGGACGGAGATGAAATAATTATCTCTGCAATGGAACATCATTCTAATATCGTTCCGTGGCAGCTTATTCAAGACCAAAAGAAAATCAAATTAAGGATAATCCCGATTGACGATAATGGTGAGATAATATTCGATGAATTTATCAAACTTATAAACGAAAAAACGAAGTTGATATCAATCGTTTATGTTTCTAACTCTCTGGGAACAATAAACCCTGTAGAAAGAATAATTGAGGAAGCTCATCGGCACAATATTCCGGTGCTGCTTGATGCTGCTCAGGCAATTCAGCACATAAAAATTGACGTACAAATACTTGATTGTGATTTCCTTGCCTTCTCCGGACATAAAATATATGGTCCAACCGGAATTGGTGTTTTGTACGGAAAGGAAAAGCTTTTAGAATCACTTCCTCCCTTCTTGGGCGGCGGCGATATGATTTCTAAGGTTACATTTGAAAAAACAACTTATAACGAACTTCCCTACAAGTTTGAAGCAGGCACATCAAATATTGCTGATACAATCGGGTTAGGCACAGCGATAGATTATGTTTCGCAAATTGGATTGGAGAAAATTTCAGTGCACGAAAATGAAATTT
>JAJYOQ010000551.1 GCA_021796135.1 Bacteroidota bacterium | reverse complement strand
GTAGTTCCTTCGTTATTGCTCCAGCTTGATTGAAACATAAGCTGAGGGAAAATCGCTGACCTTGTCAGCTTTAGATTTGCAGCGTTAACGCCGTAATTACCTTCGGCAATTTTTATCTGTGGATTATTCTTCAAAGCCAACCCTACGCATTGCTCCAGGGTTAAAGTATCCGTCTGACTATATGATAATTTTGGAAGTATTATTGTTAAAAATAATATTCTAAAAATGATTTTATTCATGCACATCATCTCCGTTTTCAGCAGCCATATTTTTTCTGAATCTTTCCTCAAATAGAGTATAAAGTGTCGGGATGAAAAGTAAAGTCAAGAACGTAGATACAGTTAATCCACCGATAACGGCAATTGCAAGAGGTCCTTGTGATGTTTCGCCTCCGATTCCTAGAGCTAAAGGTATTAAACCAAGTACTGTGGCAAGCGATGTCATTAAAATCGGGCGAAGCCTTATCGTTCCGCCGGTAATTACAGCTTCGTGTAATTCCATACCTCTCTTGCGTAGCTTATTTGTGTAGTCTACAAGGAGAATACCATTCGATACTACTATTCCAATCATTACTATCACACCTTCAAAAGAAGTAACTGATAAAGTAGTGTTTGTTAAAAATAATGCCCAAACAACTCCTATCATTCCTAGCGGTACAGTAAACATTATTATAAACGGATCAATTAAAGATTGAAATTGAGATGCCATTACCATGTAAACAAGAATAATAGCTAATCCTAGAGCAAGCATTAAGTCGCTAAATGTTTGCTTCTGCTGTTCTACGTTGCCGCTTTGCTGTATTGTAAATCCTGTTGGAACATGTATCTTATCTAATTTTGTCTGTATGTCCTGAGCAACACTTCCAAGGTCTCTTCCGGATACGTTTGCTGTTACTTCAACAATTCTTTCTTCATATTTTCTATCAATTTGCACCGGGGAAGTTGAGTGTGCTATCTGAACTATGTTTCCCAACTTAACAAGTTCGCCTTGAGAGTTTTGAACCGTTAAATTTTCAAGGTCTTCAACTTTATTCCTGTAATCCTGCGAAAGTCTTACCAAAATATTATATTGATTTCCATTAGAAGGCTCAGTGTACTGCGAAGCGACTGTTCCATTAATTGCAGTTGCGATAGTATTTGAAATCTGGTCGACACTAATTCCTAAAGCACCTGCTTTTTCTCTGTCTATTATTACTCTAAGTTCCGGGAGGTTTTGATCTCTTGAAATTAAAACGTCAGTAGCGCCTTCCGTGGATTGAACTGCGTTATACACTTCTTGAGATAATTTATTCGACGTATCAAAATCTTCTCCGCTTATTACAACATCAATTGGTGCAGATGAACCAAAGTTTAATAAGAACCTTAAAAATCCGCTTGGATTAAGATAGATCTTAGCTCCGGCAAGACGCGTAAGTTTAGGGCGAAGTTGTTTCATAATTTGGAATACACTTCTCGATCTATCTGATGGAGGAATAAGCTGCAGACTAATATTTGCAGCATGGCTGCCGGGATTTGAACCAAATAAATTTCCGCTTCTTTGCGAAGGTACGCCAATGTCAGATATCATCGTTCTGACTTCCGGTACGTCTTTCTTTATTATGCTCTCGACTTTCTCGACAAATTTAGTCGTCTCTTCTATCCTTGTACCGACGGGCAATCTAATCAATACAGAAAATTGGCTTTCATCTGTGTCGGGGAAAAATTCTGTACCTATAAATTTGAAAAGTAAAAAGGATAACGCTGCAAAACCAATAATACCAAATATTACAATTTTCCTGTGCCTCAAAGCTTTGCTTAAGATATTCTTGTAAGTGCTGTCGATTTTATCCAGCATATTTTTGGCTTTAATCTGCATTCTATGAGAAAGTTTCTTTGAATTAGGGTCTGCTTCTCTTTCAGCATGAAGAAACTTATAACACAAAAGGGGAGTAACCGTTCTTGATACAAAAAATGATGCAAATAATGCAACTGCAATCGTTAAAACAAGTGGAGCAAATAAGAGCTTTGCTATACCTGTTAAAAAGATTACTGGTAAAAAAACTATAACTGTTGTAAGCGTTGAAATGAAAATCGGTGCCGCAACTTCTGATGCTGCATCAAGTGTTGACTGCATTTTCCCTATTTTGGTTTCTGCCATTGTTCCATAATGCCTGGATATAGCTTCAAGCTCAACTATGGAGTCATCCACAAGGCGCCCTATTCCCAGAGCTAGCCCTCCGAATGTCATTATGTTCAATGTTGTTCCACTAAAACGGAAGAATATAAACGTAACCAAAATCGAAAGCGGTATTGCCACGAAAATTATTACTGCGCTTCTTGAATTTCTTAAGAAAATAAGTATCACGATCATTGCTAGAAGGGCGCCTAATATAGCTTCTTGCTTTAATCCGGCAATTGATTGACTAATATATAAACTCTGATCTGAAGCCAATGTCGCTGTGACTGATTTCGGAACGTCTCTTAGTTTTTTCAATTCTTTTATTACGCTCTGTACGACTTCTACTGTGTTAGCACCTGATGTTTTTTGAACTCTAAGAATTACACCTGACTTTCCGTTCGTCCTGATTAATTCAGTCTGTTCTTGGTAAGAATCTTCAACCTTAGCTAAATCTTTAATCCTAATCGGAACGCCGTTAACGGTTTTTACTACAATATTACCCATCGGCGCGACAACATTAAATTCACTTTCCGTTTTAAGAGAGTAATCATAAACACCGGACTTCAAATCTCCTGACGGTAATATAAGATTTGAATTGGAAACGGCTTGAATTACCTGAGTGAGCGGGATATTAAGAGCCTCAATTCTATTCCGATCCACTGTAATATGTATCTCTCGAATTTTTCCGCCGACAACCGATGCTGATGCCACACCTGAGATATGCTCAAGCTGCGGCTCAATAACATTGTAGGCAAGATCATACATCGCACGTTCGTCCATATTTCCGCTAAGTGCAACCGTACAAACGGGAACATTAGTAATATCAAATCTTAAGACCAGAGGCTGAGATACTGCAGTCGGCAGCAAGTTTAATATTCTGTTTATTTTTTGTATTACGTCGATTAACTCAATGTCGGTATTTGCATCCCAATTAAAATTAACACGTACCTGGGAAATTCCTTCACGTGTTGAAGATTGAACGTAGTTAACGTCGTTTGCGGAACTAACTGCTCTTTCGATAGGAACT
>JAJYOQ010000550.1 GCA_021796135.1 Bacteroidota bacterium | reverse complement strand
TTTATTACTTCAGCGAATCCCTGTCTCTCCGCTAGTGCAAAATAGGCCTTAAACGCAGTTCAATTTAGCTGGTTTAAGGCTTTTTTGTTGAAAATTCTTACAATAGATACAATAAATACAATAGAAAAAATAGTTCCTAGTATCATTTTAGTATCATTTGCCCTATTAAAATTTATATGGAAATTATTTTTTGCTGAATCTAGGCATTATCTCACCGCCCTTGAAATTTCGATAGTAATATTTTGGATAAATTATCCTTAGAATTATGGAATCTAAAATTTAATTATTCAACGCGTATGGAGTTTTTTATAAAGAGAGACACAGATGTAATCTTTCAGGATAATGTCTGATTAAATATTTTGGCGCTTTATAATCAAATAATAGGTTCCTTATTTGTTGAAGAGGCCATTCTGCTGTCGGATTCTTTGTGACGCTGATCTTTCTTCTAACCACCACCTGATTACAAGGAAAGTGATTTTAAAGCTCTATATTATTATATTTAGATAATCTCTAATTGAATTAAATGGAAAAGAAAAATTATATAGAATACTGGGTTAAGACGGCAGAAGAAGATCTGATTTCAATGGAAAGAGTTTTCGTTGTAGGCAGGTACGATTGGGCACTTTTTATCGGACATCTGGCTCTGGAAAAAATTTTGAAAGCCGCATGGGTAAAAAATAATGAGGAAAATATTCCCACTAAAACACATAATCTATTAAAGATATCCGAAGAAGCAAAATTGGAGCTTACTGAAGAACAAATATTATTCTTAAATCGTGTTACGAATTTTAATCTAGAGACACGTTACCCTGATTATAAGTTAGATTTTTTAAGAGTTGAACAAAAAAATTCGCTGAAGAAAATATTAAAAAAATTAAAGACCTATACGAATGTATAAAAGACAAGATATAAATAATATAATTAATCGTTTCGTTGGTATGATATCTGCAGAATTTCCCGTTAAAGAGTTATATTTATTCGGATCTTATGCAAATGGCAAAGCAACTGAAAATAGTGATATTGATATTGCAATCGTCTCGGATAAATTTGAGGGTAGGCGTTTTTGGGACCGAGAGAAGTTAGGTAAATACATTATTAAATCCTCATTTGACCTTGAAGTACATCCTTTTAAAACTGAAGATTTTACAGATGAAAATCCTTTTGTAAAAGAAATTATTAGGACCGGTCAAAAAATTGTCTAATGTTTTTGTGCGATGAAAACATAAAATACAGAACTTGATGTTGACTTTATTGGTGGTCAAGGTTCCTTGACGATTGCAAAGCGAAAAAAAGTTAATGCTTAATTTTTGCAATACAATATATCCCACCTACCCCATTAGTACAATACAACCACTTTTCCTGATGGGAGAACTTTAGATGAATTTTTTGAATTTTTATAAAATTTAATTATTAAGATTCTACAGGCTCTCCAGTTGACTGTTCCACTCCCACAGAACCAGATGTGCAGATTTTCCGCATCGGGCTCTTCATTTAATATCAATTACCGGTTTTTCAATAAATAATCTTCCATTCCAATTTGAAAGCAAATCCATCATAATACTGAAAACTACCCGATCAGTTCGCCGATACACATATTTCAAATTGTCTGGTAAGGAAAATAATTTAAAGTTTTAAATGCAGATTGGTTTTAATTAAATTGAAGAGAAAGAAGAAAAGGGATCTGATCATCGAACTTAATTTATTTTTTGAAAATTAAATGGGAAAGATATGGGAAGATTTCTTTTAATATTCTAGGGAAATAGCTATTTTTTGCCAGATAGAATTTTTAGTATAATTTTTTTTAAATCAGTAGTGTGATTATGTCGAAAACAGAAATGCCTGTTGTTCCTAATGAAATGAATCAAAGCCCGGACAATTTATTTTCTTCGATCAAAGATATAATTATTAAATCGAAGCGGTTTGCTTACCACAGCAACAATTCAATTTTGTTAAACATGTATTGGGAAATAGGAAAAGCTATTGTAAACGAAGAGCAAAATGGGAAAGCGAAGGCTGAATATGGTAAGTTTGTACTTAAGAAACTCTCCCAACAGCTGACATTAGAGTTTGGAAAAGGCTTTGATGAAAGAAATCTTAATAATATCAGAGCCTTTTTCCTTGCTTTTCCAATTTGGAACGCAGTGCGTACCGAATTAAGCTGGACACACTATCGTATTATCAGCAGATTGGAAACTGAATCTCTTAGAATTCAGTATGTTAAATTAGCTGTGGAGGGAAATTGGGATACTAGAAGTTTACAGCGCAATATCAGGACTAAATATATTGATCGGATACTTAAATCCGGAGCTGAAGGAACTATAATCGCGGAAACTGTATTAAAAGATCCATATATTTTTGAATTTTTAGGTTTATCGAATGACAGCAAGCAGACTGAAAATAACATCGAAACAGCGCTAATTAACCATCTACAAAAATTCATAATGGAACTGGGCAAAGGTTTTGCTTTTGTAGCGCGTCAACAGCATATTGTAACAGATACTTCGGATTTTTTTATAGACCTTGTCTTTTATAATTATTATCTAAAATGTTTTGTCCTCATAGATCTTAAAACAGATAAGCTTAAACATGCTGATATTGGACAAATGGATATGTATGTGCGGATGTACAATGATTTAAAAAAGACTGATGATGATAACCCGACTATAGGAATAATTCTTTGTACGGAGAAGGATGAAACAATAGTAAAATATAGTGTGCTTGCTGAAAATGAACAACTCTTTGCAAGTAAGTACCGTCTTTATCTGCCAAAAGAAGAAGATCTGAAACGGCTGATAGAACAGGATCGAATTAATTTTGAGTTAGATAATGATTAAACATTGAGATTTATTATTTACAAATATTGTTTTTTTTAGTGATTTCCAGATGCCATATGTCCCATACAACCCTATATGTACCATATAACCACTTTTTCTGATGGGAGAACTTTAGATGAACTTTTTAAAAAGATGCATTTTTGAGCTGAATTCGCATCATTTTTGTCATATCGTAGATTCCCTGTCTCTCCGCTAGTACAAAATAGGTTTTAACGCAGTTCAATTTAGCTGGTTTAAGGCTTTTTTGTTGAAAATTAGAAAGTTTCTGTTATAAAATATCCACCTGTTTTTTTGGAACCATTATATTTAATAATATTTTTATTTTTTAAAATTTTAATATTTCTCTCTACAGTT
>JAJYOQ010000068.1 GCA_021796135.1 Bacteroidota bacterium | reverse complement strand
AAACTATACTTCAATAGCAAGCTTTATATATGATTCGTCAGTCAATTTAGTTATTTATATAAATTACTTAATTGATAATATTTCAAACTCAAGAATACCAGCCGGAGCTTTAACTTTCACTTTTTCTCCTACTTTCTTCCCAAGTAATCCATGTCCGACCGGAGATGTTATAGATATTTTACCAGCCTGAAAATCTGCTTCTTCGGGAGATACTAGTACATATTCAAATGTTTTTTGA
The DNA here is from genome assembly GCA_021796135.1 of Bacteroidota bacterium. The sequence goes on along the minus strand of JAJYOQ010000068.1, from coordinate 13,298 downwards.
TTATTGATGTTTTTGACTAAAACAACGGATAATATATGTGTTTCATCCTGCGGAAACTGAGAAACGTCAATTACTCTAGCGCGTGCCAGAACAGCTTCCAGCTTACTTATACGAAGCTCAAAAAGCCCCTGTTCTTCTTTGGCGGCATCATATTCAGCATTTTCTGAAAGATCTCCATGAGCCCTGGCTTCTGCTATTTTAGCTGCGATAGATTTCCTGCCGGAACCCTTCATCTCTTGCAGTTCTTTTTCAAGCTCTACGAGCCTTTCTTTGGTTAAATAAACAAAATTTGAATCAGACATAATAGTTACTCAATTTATTGTAAAGAGATTTAAAAAAAATTGCCACCGCCTATCCAGCAGTGGCATACGAAAATTATAAAATTATAATAAGGTTGTCAAGAATTATTTATCATCTTTTATTTAATAAAAATCATTTTTTTTGTTTGCGAAAAGTTGCCGGACTGCAATCTGTAGTAATAAATTCCGCTAGAATAATTTTTAGAACTCACAGGAAATCTTACTTTATAAGTTCCTGCTGATTTATTTTCATCCACTAAAATAGCAACAACTTTTCCGATTGCATCATATACTGTAAGTTTAACATGAACATATCCCTTTGCATCAATCGGAATTGAATAAGTAATTGTCGTAGAAGGATTAAAGGGATTCGGGTAATTTTGCAATAATTGGTAACTTATCGGTTTTGTAATATCAATTGAGTCAATTATTGATATTTCCTTTAGAATAAGGTTATTAGGATCAAAGTTAATATATGAGGGAGCGCCCCTAACAATTAGAGTAAACTGCTGCGATTGTGCATCGTTAAAAACTGTTATTATAGTATCGCCGACAGAAGTTGATACTTCTATTTGAATTGGCATAATAAAAAATGAAGGATTTGTGTTTGACGATTGCGAAATTGATAGATTAATAGAATAAATGTTATTTCCGAGTGAGTTATAATTCCATTTAACCGAATAATGCGGATAATTCTCTCCGTATATCCATTCATTAAAAAAATATTTCAAATCTTTCCCAAATATTTTTTCGGCATCGGTTTCAAAGTTTAAAGTAGTAGCTGCCCCATATGAAACGCTGGAATCAGCAGAATAATATTTCATAAGCTTAAAGAAAAGAGAATCTCCCATAATCCCCCTCAGCATATACAAAACCGTTGCCCCTTTAGCATAACTTCGGTTATAATCAAAAATAGAATCTATACTGGTTATGTCACTGACATAAATCGGTCCGTAGGCATTTTTCGCATCGCTTATAAATTTAGACATTATTGAGTTGTATCCTGATTCCCCGGAGATAGCTTCAAAATAAACAGCTTCTGAAAAAGAAGCGAATCCCTCATTAAGCCAAATATCCTGCCAATCTGCACAAGTAATTTTATCTCCATACCATTGATGTGACAGCTCATGGGCTTCGAGATCTTCATCAAATCCTCCAAGCGAGGTAATTGTCTGATGTTCCATTCCTCCGCCCCAGCCAAACTCTGCCTGCCCGTACTTCTCCTTCAGGAAAGGATAAGGCCCATATAGGGATGAAAAAATAGAAATCATATTAGCAACTTTATCAAGATACGGTTTTGCATTTTTAAAATCCTCGGGATAAATATAATTTTCGATTGGCATAGAATCGGACTGTGCATAATGATAGTAAGTTGTATATTTCGTATAGTTTGCGATAGCAACAGAAATTAAATATTGAGCAATAGGATAAGTGTTTTTCCATTTAAATGTATGAGTTCCGTCTCCGTTATTTACTGTTGAAATTAAGGTTCCGTTTGAAGCAGCAATAAGACTGCTGTCGCAGGTAATCCAAACATCGGAAGAATCTGCTTTATCGGCGGGAGTATCCTTGCATGGCCACCAATCACTAGCTCCGTAAGGTTCACTTAATGACCATATTGCAGGTAACCCATTATGACTGCCGAATTCAAAACTGCCAAATCCGCTTGAACCGGGAATACCTTCATAATAAATTTTAATAGAAAATGAATCTCCCTTATTATAAATTCCGGGTAAGGAAATATTTAACTTTGCTGACGAATGAGTATATAGTAATTTTTGTCCATTTAAAATTACAGAATCAACTTTTAGCGGATCCTGAAGATCTAAAAAAAAACCGGATAACCCGTTAGTTGTACTTGAAGCATTAACTGTAACAATTCCTTTCAAATAATTGGGACTGTATGTTAAGGTCAAATTAAGCCAATAATAGCTGATATCTATGCTTGAATCACCAGGATAAAGGATTTTATTAATCCCGTATAACCTTTTATACTGATTTATTTCAAAGTTGGGCAACTTACGATTCATTATTTGGGAAAAACAATTATTAATAAAAAAGATAGTAAATATTAATATTAAGATTATTTTTTTCATTCATTAATCTATAATCTATATAATAAATTATCTTGCTTGTTGAATCCGACATATTGATTTAAAATCGCAATAATTACAAACTTTCTTCTCTCTATCCATAAGTTTTGAAAGATTAAATTCGCCTTTAATTATTTTAGAGACATAATTCATAATAGACTCAACGCATATATTTATAAATGTTTCGTTTTGAAGTTCTTCTATAGCTGTTTTCTTTCCAAAATCTTTATTTGCCGTTTTTAATGAGTATATAATTGCTTCAGAGGGATTAAATTCTGCCTTCAATCTTTCTTGAATTATTTCTTTCCCTGCTATTAGATATAAAGGAAGCTGTAAAGATAGACCTGATGAAAGGTCATCCTTAGAAGGTTTTTTACCTCCAAGTTTGTAATCGATAATCTGAAATTTATTTTCTAAATAATTGACATCGATCCTGTCTATTTTACCCGAAAGTTTAATCCCATTTAATTCAAAAGGAATATTATTTTCACCTTTTTGCGAATCTCCGAAAGTGGTTTCAAAATATTGAGGAATAAAGTTATTACTATTGGATCTTTCATTATCCAGGAATTTAAAAAGGATTGAATTGGTTTTGTTTCCATTTATTCCCAAAATTTTTTCTTTTTCAAAAAAACTAAGAGGAGATTTAAAATTTGCCTGGTTAACTTTTTCTACAGCAATTTGATAAATCAAGTCATAAGCTAATTTAAATTGTTCATCATTTGAGTTACAAAGAATTATCTTTTCATCGTTTAGTTTTACTGAAAATTCATATAAAATATCATGTAGTAAGCTTCCGAGCTCGAGAGACTCTATTTCATCGGTTGGCTCATTAGCTGTCTCTATTTTAAGTACTCTCTCTAAAAAATATTTAAATGGGCATAGCGCATAAGTTTCAAGTTGAGTGGTTGAATATATTTTATCTTTAAATGCCTCCAGAATTTCAAGCGTTTTTTCATGAAGCTCACTTCTAATGAATCCCGTATATGCAGTTTCATCAAATGAACTTTCAATCCTAATTTTATTAATATTAATAAAATTCATAATATTGTCAATAGCAGCCAAATCGGTATTAAGCTGCTCCTTAAACCCCGCAGCAATATTTTTACCGATATAAACAAGCATGTCATCTTTGGAAAATATTATTTCAGATAAGTTTTTTTCATTCTTTGTGCTTATATCAAAAACAATTTTAAAATCATTTAAATATTTTGATTCAATTAGCTCAGTTCTATCATTTTGCTGAGGGAATGTGAAGTAAAGTTTATTTCTCCACGAGCAAAGTGACTGATAAAAATGATACCTCTCTTCATTCTGATGGTCTATTTCTTTTTTCATAAAAGAACCGGAGAAAAATATTTCCGGAGAATAACGGGTCGGAAAGTCTCCGTCTACCATTCCCGCAATAAATAAATAATCAAATTTTAATCCTCTTATTTCATTCAGGGTCGTAATCTGAACTCCATTATTCGGCTTTTCCTTCACATTAAACCGGGCAGATCTTACAATAGTTCTGATGTTCTGTAAGAAAAATTTAAGCGGATATTTTTTCTCTTCCTCATTTTGTAAATCAATAAGTGCAAAAAGTTCTTCAGCCTCCTTAAAAAATAACGACACTGCTTTTATATTTGGCTCTTTGTTTTCCTCTGTATCATTTATAAGATTCGATATAAAATTTTCCGAGAAAACAAATTCACGCAGTTTTGATAAGAATTCTACCGTGGTCATATTTTGAGAAAATGGGGAAAGCTTTTTGTATAGAAAGTTTATATCATTTAGTGCTGTCTGATATAAAAATTTATCTGAATTAAATTTACCATAATCATTACCTTCAGAAGAATATATATTCATTCCGTCACTAAGTGCATTTCTCCAATTTTCAATTCCCGATGTTATCTTTAATTGCGTGCATGCCTTCAATAAACCATAATAATCTAAATTAAAATCGGTTATAATATTCCCGCTTAATGCTCTAAATATATTCTTATAATAAAAATCATTTTCTAATATTTCTAAATAATTAATTATTGAAATCACGGGAGCGGAAGAGCTTAGCGAAATTCTATCGGTTAAATTATATTGCAATCCATATAGGGGGAAGTAATATCTTATAAGCGGTGAATATTCATGGATTATATTAAAAGCAATACAAATATTATGGGGTTCTGTAATTTTATTAGAGACTAATTCTTTAATTTCTTTTGCAAGAGATTTGACTTCCTCAACTCGATTAGGTGCTGAAATGACGGTAATGCTATTACTATAATCGACAGCTTTTCTGACCATGTCATTATGAAATAGTTTTTCCCGTACAATTTTTTGGAAATCATTATTTTGATCTTCTGAATTATCTATTATCTCTTTAAAGCCTTTCCTTATGAATCTTTTAAAGCATTTATTAAGATGGGAAAAAATGCTTGGATTATTTAGATAATAATCCAGGGAAACAAAAAGATCTATTCCCTTTTGAGAAGCAATAGAATTAATAATTTCTATTTCGGGTTCCGTAAATTCATCAAATCCATTGATGACAACTAAATTAACTTCGGGATAAATTATTTTAAAATAATTTTGAATAGCAGACTCGCCTGCTATAACTAAATCTTGATAAACGTCTCCTATTTCTTTTGCATTAATTTGCTTGCATTTTGAATTATATAATTGATATACCTGAGAAATATCCTGAGCTTTTAATTTTTCGGAACCATTTAGTTGTTCGGATTCGTTATTTAATTTTTCAGGAGTAATACCTTGCCGCTTGTATTCAGAAATTATATTTTTAATTCGCTGCAAAGTGCCGAAGGGTACTTGATTGTCATAAGCTGAGAAATATTTAAGATTTGTTTGTCTAAAACATTGATCAAGCAGAGCAATAGCAGATGCTTCAGTTAGTAATCGCGAATCCGATTTTGAATTAGATTGAAAAAGCGTTTCAGCGAAACTTCCGATTGTCTCAAGATTTAATTTACCGATTGCTTTTTTTTCTGTGCTGTCAACAATTTCTCTTTTTAAGTATCTTCTTTTCCGGTTTGTAGGAACGATTAGAAGAAGCTCATTAAGTCTATCCGATTCAATTTTTTTTGAAATTGCTTCTTCAATATTGAATGATTCAATATTTGTCTTAGTTAATATCATTATTTTACAGAGTTAATTATTAAGTCACGATATGACTTTTTAATTTGCTCATATTCATCAAGTTTTAATATTTTTTTTATTTCATCAAATCTTTTTCTGGCATCAAGTTTACCGAATAACACCAAAGTCTCAAGTTCCAGGAAATTGCCCAGATTCTTAACATTATCCAAATGAATACGGGTGTTATCGTACATATATAGTAGTCTTTTCTTTTCAACTACTGCCTCAACTTTTAGGATTCCAGCAAAGAATTTTTCTCCGTCATAATTATTAAGATTAATATAGTCATAATTTGAAAATCTATTCTTTGATTTTTCATCCCTCAGATATTTGATAATGCTTTGATTACCGTTTTCAATTCTAAGCTTTAGAAGTCCGGATGAAATTTTATAATAAATATCTTTCTGCTTCAAAATACCTTTAAATTCTGCATTATTATTTTCTAAAAAAACTTTAATTTTATTAAAAGATTTAATTTTGACTTTTAATTCAAGATTTACAGGCATACTTCCTCATAAAAATAATGTTGTTGAAATTATGTTTAACTTAACTATTTTAATATAAATAAAATAGTAGAAAAGAACATTTTTAACTTATCATTTTTGATAATTTATTCACTAAAATAAGTGCTCCGGCAAAGAATATTTATTGCCAGTCTCAGTTAATAATTTCTATATTATATTTTCTTCTTAATATTTTATTACTTTGTAATACAAAAAGATATTTCATTTTAAACAATAATTATTGGGCTTTACATAATGAATGATTTGGATTTTGCTTACCGTCTTTATTTTGACTATGATAATTATTTTGAGTCATCCCTTCCAAATAGAAGAACTAAACACTCCGATATTTTAGCCTTAATTGAAAGATTGCATAAGTCTAATATATTTTCCGTAAACGAAATTGGAAAATCTGTATTGGGAAAAGAAATTTTCTTAATATCGGCTGGAACAGGAAAAACTAAAATATTCTTATGGTCGCAAATGCATGGCGATGAATCTACTGCTACGAGAGCACTATTTGATATTTTCAATTTTTTCTTATCTAGTGATAACATGTCCGATTTTAAGAATAAATTATTTGAGCATACTACGATCTATTTTATGCCGATGGTAAACCCCGATGGGGCAGAAATGTTTCAGCGCGGTAATTTTTTCAATTTTGATGTTAACCGGGATTTTGAAAGATTGCAAACACCTGAAGCTAAAATTCTAAAAGCAACTTTTGATCTTATTAAAGCTGACTTTGGGTTTAATCTACATGATCAAAGCAGACTTTACTCAGCCGGTCATAATTTTAAGCAGGCTACAATTTCCTTACTAGCTCCTCCGTTTGATGTGGAGAATTCTCTTGATGATGTTAGAATTAAGTCAATGCAGCTCACCGGAAAAATCTTTAGTATTATTTCATCTTTTATACCTGGACACATCGCAAGATATTCCGATGATTATGAGCCACGCGCTTTTGGAGATAATTTTCAGAAATTAGGAACAAGCACTATTCTTATTGAGTCTGGAGGCTGGAAAAATGATCCTGAAAAATTATTTGTCAGAAAAATGAACTTTATCGCACTGCTCTCTGCTTTCAAGTCAATTCAGGAAGGGAATTATTTAAATGAATCTTTAGACACATATAATTCTATACCTTTAAACCAAAAGGATTTGTTTGATTTGGTAATTAGAAATCTAAAAATAAATAATAATGGATTTGAATACCTTATTGATATAGGAATAAACAGAGAAGAAATTAACTGCAGCTCAGAAAAAGGATTTTATGTTAAATCTAATATTGAAGATATCGGAGATCTTTCGGTATTTTTCGGTTATGAAGACTTTGATTTTTCCGGAATGGAAGTTTATTTCGGGAAAACATATCCGGTTCTATTTAAATCAATAAGAGAAATAGAAGATTTAGATTTCCCTTCGCTTTATTCACAAGGATATACAAACGTTATTCTGAAGGATAAAAGTTTTAGTGAAAAATATTCTCCGCTGCCTATAAATATAATAATCGATCAGAATATAATTCATGATGAAATAAAAACCGGCATTTCGGCAAATTTGATCATTGTTAAAGATAGGCAGGTAAAATATATTATACTTAACGGTTTTTTAATCGAACCCAGGGTTACGGATAATAATTTCATAAACGGAACAGTAAATTAAACTTAAAATGCTTAAAAATTCTCAATTTTACACTAATTTCGCATTAAAAGAGGGAAAAACGCATTTCTTTTGATCTGTAGGTGATTACAATTTATATTGCTTATCGTTTTAGGGTTATTTATATTAGATGTCTTAAAATTTGATAAGGAATGATTTTATGGCTAGAATAAAAAACATAGAAGCTTTCTGTGCCGTATGCAATGGTGTAAGGAAAATGGAATTAACTGGCGATTTGTCCGTCAACGAAACTAATACCAAACAATGGGCAAAATGTAAAAAGTGCAAGCAAACCATGCTTATAGATTTAGCACAAAATGCAAAAGAGACAAAAGTTTCTCTTGAAGGACTAGAAAATCAAGATTGTACACTTTATTCTCCTCAAAAATCATTTAATATCGGTGAAGCAATTTATCACAAAAATTGGGATGATTTCGGTAAAGTAGTTTCAAAGAATATTTTATCAAACGGTCAAAAATCAATAGTAGTTGAATTTCAAAAATCCGGACATAAGAATTTAATAGAATCATTTAATATTTAATACCAATAAAGAGAGGTGATATAGTTGGTAGGCATTACAATAGGCGAAAACGAATCAATTGACAAGGCTCTTAGAAGATTTAAGAAAAAGTATGAACGATCTGGTGTTCTTAAAGAGTTTAAGAAAAGAACATTTTTTGTTAAACCATCGATTAAGAAACGTATGGAAAAAATGAAAGCCGCAAGACGTGCTCACAGAGTAGATATAATTCCTGAGTAATAGATTTAGCCCTGTAATCAGGGCTTTTTTATTTTAAGGCTAAACGCGGTTCAGTAACTGCTATTTCCTTCTTATTTAGATAATGTTTTTCAAAGTGTTTAACTATTAAATTAAAAGCCTCATCAACAGAATTACAAAAGGATAAATTATTCATATCTTCCTGATTTATTACACCGTTATCAATTAAACCATTAAAATTTATTATACTCTTCCAATACTTCTCATCATAAACTACAAGTAAAAGTTTTTTCTTAATTTTTTTTGTCTGAACTAAGGTAAGTATTTCAAAAAATTCATCGATTGTGCCAAATCCGCCGGGAAAAACAATTAAACATTTTGCTAGATAAGCAAACCAAAATTTTCTCATAAAAAAATAATGAAATTCAAAACTTAAATTTTGAGTAACATATTTATTTACAAATTGCTCAAAAGGCAGACTAATATTTAATCCAATTGAATATCCGCCTGCTAAATTTGCTCCTTTATTTGCTGCTTCCATAATGCCCGGTCCGCCTCCGGAACATATAATAAATCGATTTGCTGAAGTGGGTAGACCCATCGACCAATTAGTAAGTCTTTTCGATAATTCAACCGCATCTTCGTAATATTTTGACATTCTTAATTGAACTTGAGCCTTCCTCAATTTTTCTGCTAGTCCGGCTGTTGTTTTGGGATTGATAGTTTTAAAATTATTTAATTCTGCAGTTGCTTCCTTTTTTGATTTAATTCTGGCAGAACCAAAAAATACTATTGTATCAACAATTTTATGTTTCTTGAATTCAGATTGGGGTTCTAAAAATTCAGATATAATTCTTAGAATTCTTGCATCTGCTGAATTTAAAAAATCAATATTTTCATAAGCTTTCTGAAGTGTTTTTCTTTTTGGCATTCTATTTTAATTCCTTATAGATTATTTTTATTAAAAATTATTAGAAAGTCTTTTATTTCGGTATAGAAATTTTATATTTACAATTCATCTTTGGTAACACACAATTATTTAATTCGATAGGTCGGTTATAATTGCTTCCCTAAAATAACTATGGAATTTTTTATAACAAATTGAAAATCTCAAGGAGTATAATTCTACAAATGATAAAAAATGTATTTTTATTAATAATTTTCGCTTTTACAAGCTCTTTCTGCCGATCAAATGATGAGCTCAAAACCAGGATAAATGAAATACTGACTCGATTACCCGCCAATGTTTCAGCAGCAATATTAATATATAACCCGCAGACACAGGACACAATATTCAGCATAAATTCTGACAAAGCGATGATTCCGGCTTCAAATACAAAGCTATTTACAACCGCAGCTGCTCTAAACTTGATGGGTGCAAATTATGAGTTATCTACTAAATTACTAGCCGCGGGAAATATAAGAAACGGTATTTTATACGGAGACCTTTATATAAAAGGATATGGTAATTCTGTTTTTTCTGAACAAGATTTAAAGGAAATGATAAGGGAGTTAAAGGGAAAAGGTATTAAAGAAATAAAAGGTAATATTATAGGGGACGATTCCTATTTCGATGAAGATTATTTCAGGGATGACTGGATAAATGATGAGACCGATAATGTCAGCCTGCCGCCGATTTCGGCTCTGGTTTTGGACCGTAATAGAATGATGGTACGTGAAAAAGTAAGGATTAAACACGGCAGAAGATATAGAACCCGTTATGAAAATGTTTTCAGAAACATTACGAATCCTCCTTTATTTGCAGCACAAATTCTCAAAAAAGATTTAATTAGCACAGGAATCAGAGTTAATGGAATAGCTGATAAAGGGATAGCACCAGAAAAGTCTGTCATACTTAGCGAGTCCGGTATTTTATTAAAAGATCTAATAAAAATCATTAATAAACATAGCGACAATTTTTTAGCGGAGTGCTTATTCAAGACAATCGGTGCGGTTTATATTAAAAAACAGGGAAATGCTTTCTATTCAACTCAGGCAGTAATGAGATTCATTAAAGACAACGGGATCTTTTCGGATAGTACTTCAATTGTCGACGGATCCGGTCTATCAAGGTTTGATATAGTCACAGTCGGGGCAATAACCGGCGTACTAGAAAAGATGTATTTTGATAAGAGAAATTTCAATGACTTTTTAAATTCTTTAAGTATTGCAGGAGTCGACGGAACTTTACGATACCGCATGATAGGATCATCAGCAGAAAATCATTTTCACGGGAAGACAGGCACATTGAACGGAGTTTCGTCTCTTTCAGGCTATCTAATTAAATCTAATGGAAATGATTTAATAGTTAGTATTTTATTTAATTATAAGAATTATGGAGCGAATTTTTTTAGAGGGATTGAGAATAAGATCGTTGAAGATTTAGCAGATTTAAAATAAAAAACCCCGAAAAAGAATTCCGGGGTTAATTAAAAATAAATTATTATCTTACTTAGCCGGCGTATTATTCTGTTGAACCGGTGCGGTTGTCTGCTGAGGTAAACTTGGAGTTTGCGGTATTTCTTGTCTTCCGGATTTTTGAATAATGCTTTCGCGCTGGTTAGCGGTTGATTGACCCGGTAAAAAGAATAAATTAATAACTATTGCAAGCACAGCCAATGATCCAGCTAACCACCAGGTGGCTTTGCTTAAAAAATCTGCTGTTCTTCTTGTCCCAAACATAGAACCCATAGCTGCACCTCCGGCGCCAAAAGTTCCAGATAAGCCATCTCCTTTACTTGCCTGCATAAGAATAATTATCATAAGAAAAATAGAGATAATCGTAGATAAAATGACCAAAAAACTATACATAAACTACTCCTATAAAAATCGTAGCGGGGGAGGGATTCGAACCCCCGACACGTGGATTATGATTCCACTGCTCTAACCAACTGAGCTACCCCGCCTTTTTTAAAATTTAAGATGGTAAATATATAAATATTTGTAATAATAACAAAAATTCAGGCTTTTATTGACTTCCACAAATAGTCAAGCAGTTCGGGTATTCCTTGTTTAGTAGCAGAGGAAAAAAGTAATATCGGTGAATCTGCATTTTTAATTTTCTTTTTAGATATTTTCTTTAATTGATCTTCTTCCAATAAATCAATTTTTGTAAGAGAAATTATTTTTTTCTTTTCTGCAAGTTTGGGACTATAACTTTTTAACTCATTATATAAAATGTTAAAATCGCGCTGAAAATTATCTGAGGTCACATCGATCATAAAAAGAAGGATTTTAGTTCGTTCTATATGTCTTAAAAATTTATGTCCTAAACCTTTCCCTTCATGAGCTCCTTCAATAATTCCCGGAATATCAGCAACCGTAAAACTTTGATAATCCTTATATTTGACAATTCCTAAATTCGGCTCTAAAGTAGTAAAAGGATAGTCTGCAATTTTGGGTTTTGCCGAAGATATAGTTGAAATTAACGTCGATTTACCGGCATTGGGAAAACCCACTAAACCAACATCAGCGATTAGTTTGAGTTCCAGGATAATTCTTTTTTCTTCACCTGGTTTTCCCGGTTCAGCAAATCTTGGAGTTTGGTTTGTAGGTGTAGCAAAGTTGCTGTTTCCTTTTCCGCCCTTCCCGCCTTTTGCTATAATTACTCTTTTGTTATCTTCATCAAGATCAAAAATAATCTTTCCTGTTTCGGAATCTTTTATAATTGTACCTACAGGGACCTTAATGATAATATCTTCTCCATTTTTACCGTCTTTTAAGGCACTGGCTCCGTTATCGCCTTTTTCTGCTTTGTAATGCCTTTTGTATTTAAAATCCAGTAGAGTAGAAAGATTGTGGTGTGCTTCAATAATTATATCGCCGCCTTTACCGCCGTTTCCTCCGGATGGTCCGCCCTTGGGCACATACTTTTCCCTTCGAAACGTAACTGCACCGTCTCCCCCTTTGCCGGAAGCTAGTTCAATTTCTGCATAATCAATAAACATTATTATACCTGATCAAAATAATTTGAAATAGCGTTAGTTAATGTAACAGCTTCTTTAGAATACGGATTTACGCGGTAGGTCAGAAAAACAGTTTTCAAGATTTCAGTAGCTTCTTCATAGGAAATACACTCTGAGATTTTCTCAATTGTATTTTCAAAGTCATCCCTATCATCATTAAATACCGTCGCCGTAATTTTTCTTATATCTTTTCTGCTTAAATATTCAAATGGATCTTTATCCATTCGTTTCACTTTATTCCGGACAACTTCCGGTTTCTCCTCAAAAGATATATTATTCGCCAGACTTTCGCTATCTAAATTGATTATATCCTCATCTTCAGACACATCTTTTTTACTAAAGTCTTTTATCTCCTCAGGATCCAAATCTAAATCAGGAATCCTTTCTTCTTGATTTTTTTGAGGCTCATCAACTATCTCAAAATCAAAATCATGCATGTCGGATTTTATTTCGTTAAGCTCCTCTTCAATTGACTTTAGTTCAGAATCATAAATAGACAATAGGTCTTCCTCTATCTCTTCATTTTGCTTAATATTCTCAGCATTGGCTTTTTCCGGGGCAGTTTCAATAGTTGGTTTGCTTATAATATCTTTATCTTCAGATGGAGTAAGTATAATTTCTTCTTCAATTGGTTCAAAAGTTTCTTTTTCAAGCGGAGAATTCAATGGAGATTCATTTTTTTCATTTTCCATTTCTTTCTTGAAAGAATCCGGAATTTCCAATTCAGTTGTTGAGAATAATACTTTTCTAAAATCATCAGCATTAATAGGCTGATTTAAATCAGTCTGAAAATATTTCCTAATTTTAAATTGGTATTCAATTAAATTTTTTTCTTTTAATAATAATTCAAAATAAGCAGGAAAAATTTTTAGATAATGCTATTTTTTCAATTGCGGAATTCTTTGGTGAAGGCGAGGTCAACG
>JAJYOQ010000067.1 GCA_021796135.1 Bacteroidota bacterium | reverse complement strand
AGACAAACAAAAAAAGTTCTGCTACGAGTATTTGAAGGACTTTAATGCTGTACAAGCCGCAGTAAGAATCGGAACTAATCGTAAAGAAGCTAGCCACCACGCTTTCCGCATGTTGAAGGATCCTGAAACTCGTAAATTTTTAAAATCTCTAAAAGAAAAACATGTCGAAAAGGCACAGCTGAATATTGATTCTGTTCTAAATGAAATCAGAATAATTGCATTTGCTATTGCCGACGGTGATTTGATTAAAACTTCGGATAAACTAAGAGCACTCGGATTGCTGGGAAGAAACCTCGGAATGTTCGGTGAAAATGATATCGATCCGAAGGATAAAATGATTACTGTACGAGTAAATATCGTTGATAAAGTCGGACAGGAGCCGGTAAACTAATGATCTCATACTGCTAATTTGAACGTCATTCCCGCGAAAGCGGGAATCCATTTTTACTTAAAATATTTTTTTAATTCATAAATGCCGAATGTATGGCTAAATAATGTTTGAAAAGGGAAAACTTATGAAAGAGCTTAGCGAAGAAAATAAAAAATTTTGTTATGAGTACATAAAAGATTTCAATGGCACACAATCTTTAATTAGATTAGGACTCCCTCCCCTCAGAGCAAAGAAAAAAGCTTATCGATTATTAAGGAATCCGCGTATTAGGGAATTCTTAGAATCAATATTTGAGAAAAATGCTGAAATCGCAGAAATAAATATTGATTCTATAATCGCTGAATTGAAAATTATCGCCTTCGGCAATATCGATGGCGATATAATAAAAACAGCAAATAAATTAAAAGCCCTAGAAATACTCGGAAAATATCTCGGACTCTTTAGTGAACGCAGCAAAGAACCAGCAGGTGTATATAAAACTCAAGTAATTTTTCAAGATTTAACAACGAAAGGATGAAGTGTGTATAACAACAAATTAAAATTGCCTTCAATTCAAAATTCAAAATTCAACATTCAAAATTAAAATTCACTTCCGGCAGTGTAATTTTTGTTTTTATGGAAAACAATTTTATTTTTAAAAAGTATTCATTCTAATTAATTTTATAGAATGAGTTCATTCAAAAAAGGAAAGAATTAAAATGATATGCGCAGATTTTAAAAGCATCCCTTCCGATATAATCGGAAGAAAAGCCCGTTATGGTAAAGAATTATATATCATAATAGCTCAACTTGAAAACTTCCGCTTCCTCTTAAGAAATAATTCAACCGGCGCTGAAACTATGGCTCAATGGGGCAGTTTTGAATTATTATGAAATCTAATGAAATGCTTTAGTATTATTTAAGGTAGCTTTATCAAGAAAATATTTTAAGGTTTCAATTTTTAAATGCAGACAAGGATTTTAGTTTGGTCTATTATTTTTTCCTTTTGGACGATCATTTGCATAGCATTATTATTGGTCGGAGGGTTTAGTCTTTTACCGGCGCTGGTGGTTATTACTTTTATAATTTATGCAATTCTTAAATTTTCCGAGAAACTTTGATCTAACTTCGGGTATTATAGCATAATTTATTAGTCTTCAGAAACCTAGAAAGGGATCTATAAATTAGTAAAAATATATTGATTTGCTATAACCCTTTTATATAATCCGGAAAAAGTTCAATCCTTTTAACATCTTTAGGATTAACCAGAAATGGACTCACATCACGTACTAATTGTTTGAAGTCAATTGATTTAATTTTCATTGCTAATTTATTCTTTAACTGATTGACATCCGAGATCCCTGCTTTCATATACAAATATTTGTAATCTGGCTTAGCAATGCCGAATAGAAACATTGCATCATAATAATCTCTTCCCTTAGCTGTCCTGCGATTTAATATTGCCCATATTTTCTGAGAGAGCAAAATGTCTTTAGGTGTAAAATAAATTCTTGAAAGTATGTCGAATTTATTAAGTATAAAGGGTTCTGATTTGTAATCATATTTTTGTGCTTCTGTATCCAGTTGGATAAGTATCTTTTCTTCTTGATATCCGGATAGTTTATTATCATAAAGAAGTTGTGGAATACGAACATAACAGCGGAATGCTCCTTTATTCAATGTTTTTATCTCAACTGTATATCCATCAGCTACAAGCTGTTTTTCTACTGCTTTGGAAAGAAATTCGATTTCACTTGCATTCAAACCAAAATTATCAAAATCAAGGTCCTCCGAAAATTGGCTAGTACCAAATACGATTCTTAAGCATGTACCACCCATAAACGAAAGTTTTGATGCATATTCTGTCGTGAATATTATCTTCAATATTTTAAACTGTAAATATTCCCGAAGAATATTCCGTTTAAATGGACGTTCATTTCCCGGATATAATTTTTCAATTTCAGAAATGCTAAGCATTGGATATCCAATCCTTGACTAAATTAATTCTCATCGTAAGGCTCTTGTTATCATACAATGTGAGATATTTCTTGATTTTTTGCCAATCAAGCCGCTCCTTCATAGAAATTAAATTAAACCTCATATCTTCAATTTGTCCTGGAGTATTTATCCCTGCGTTAAGATAGAAAAAATCGATTATTGCCTTTTCCGGCTCTGCAATCTTTATTGCAACATTCTTCCATTGTAAAAGACTATACCCGAAATTAAATTTTGGGCTTATTGTTCTATAAGAAAATACAATATTATCATAATTAAATTCTGATGTCTTTTTTGAAGTGACTGATAATATTCTATAAACAGCTTCTGGAATAAAACCATAATAAGCAAATGCAGACTCCAGAGATATATAAGAGGGTTCATAAATCCTATTTGCTAAATAAAACAGATACATTTCATCAAGCGGTTCGTCAGCAAATACATAAACTCCATTGGCTATTCTTTTGATATATCCTTTTTTTTGCCAATCCACTAATCTGTGATGATATACCTTCCCATTTAATTTTTCAGTATCCTTTAGAGTAAAAACGGGAAAGTTTTTTAATTCTTTTGCAAAAGTTAAATAATTCATAATATTTCTAAAATGTACTGTTTATAATATAATTTAGAATTATTACGAATTCAAGTCAGAGTACCTAATTTTTATGAAAAACTAGATGAAAATCAGAATAAGTGCTTTTGCAATTGTCAACGGTGATTTGCTTTCAATTTTTTTCTTTGGTAGTATTTTAAACTCTTAAGATTGCATACACTGATAAGGTCTGGATTAATTCGCTAATTAGAAGGAGGTAAATATAATTTTATTGTTCCATAATATCTGATATCTTAAGTATGAATTTTCGAAAGAATGAAATCAAATAGCCAAAATATTTATCATAAATTGGCTGTCCCTCTCTTTTGTGGCATTCGTTTAGTCTTTTTATAAATTCAGACTTGTTTCCACCGGTTTCAATTTCACTCCATTTAATATAATTGCCATGATATAAGTTGTAGACGCTTATTATAAACCTGCCAATTCTTCCGTTGCCATCATAAAATGGATGAATTTTAACAAATCTTCGATAAAATTCTACTGAGTTAAAAAGTGGGTCAATGGGGTTTTTTATTAGCACGGCAAAGCATTTTATAAGATCATTTTCTATTTTATCACACGGAGAACCTGAGAATCTGAAATTTGAAATGATTCTGTAATCTAAACCGCCAAATCCAATTTTCCCCCCGTTTGGATCCAATGATTTCCTGAATTGCCCTGCATTATTAAGAATCTTTGAAAATAAAAATCGGTGTGACATGAACATTAAATAATAAAAATATTTAGGAAATTTATCATTAGTATCCGGAAACTCAGGACAATGTTTGGAAATACTTTTCCCAAGATTAATATCATTTAGAGGTTTTAGAAAATCTGGGATCTTCTTTTCAAGCTGGAGGTAACGTGCTATTAGTTGTTTTTCTGCTTTTTCAGGAGATACTTTTTTGTGATATGGAAAATCATTAATTAATTCTGTTAAGTAGGATAAATCAGAATTATTATTGTAGGAATTCTTTGAATTCTTTTTCAAAAGCTTGCTGGCTTTGTTTTTCTAATTGTAGATATTCACTATAAGATTCAAAACAGAAAGTATTTTTACCCGCTTTCGCAGGCATGTCCAAAATAAATGAATAATGAAGATCTGTTTCAACAGGATAAAAATATTTTGATTTGCCTAGCGGAAAATTTTTAGCAAAATTTAGTTTACTGTAAAAAGTCTTTATCGCTTTTTCATCTATAGTATTATTTTTCTCGGTTTCTTGCCATGGCAAATCCTTATGGGACATTGCGGATAGTGTAATAGCATTATATTTTATATAGTTAGATAAGGTAAAATCCAAAAATTTTTTATATTTGGATGATAACTCAATTGTTTTTGAATAATCAGGAGAAATTTGAGATTTACCTGTTTTTTTGAAATGATAATAAACTTCAGTGTTTACCGGTCCATAATTCCACTTTTCAAATTTAGCTTCCAAATCCTTATTTTGAGATACAATCCCCCATACATAAGCATAATAAAGCAATTTTTGCAGTTTTAAAGGAGTAATACCGTCAGGTGAAAGACTACTAAATTGATTAATTATATAATATGATAGTTCTAAAGGCTTCATTAAATAAATATCTTCATTTTTCTAATTATAAATATAACATCAAATAAATTAAAAATTTTGCCTCAAATCAAGTATGAATAGTCTTCATAAGAAAAGAAATCATACTGCTATTTAATCCCATATTATCCTGCCTAAAATGAAAATACCGTGCTTATTAAAAAGTCATCTTGAAGCAAATTCAACTTCGTCCCATCGGACATTTCAACTTTCCCCGAATTTTGAATTCCATGGTCAAACATAAATTCTGTCGAAAAATGAAGATCCCATTTTACTCCTGCACCGAATAATATGCTTAAATATGGTTTAGCATTAAATTGTTGAATCGAATGCTCATAAACACTCCCCATAGGACCTAAATAATATTCATCTATTTCATTTCTTATCGGAAAGTTTAAAGACGGACCTGCCATGAATTTTAATGTATTATTTTTAGGAGTGGAAAAATCTAACTGCAGAAGCATTGGCGCTTCGATCATATCTAAATATAATGCAGATGTACCGCCTTCAATATAATGGAAATTACCTTCAACCGGGTTGACTGAATAATTATAATTGCCTCCTTTTATGCTGTACATTATTTCAGGTCTAAACTTTAATATATTATTAATGTTAAATAAATAATATAACCCAAAAGTGTAATTGTCTATCTCAGTTGTATTATATAACCTGCCGTCTGAAAAACCGCCGTTCAAGGTGGAAGAAGTCATGCCTGCTATAATGCCGAATTTCTTAATAAACTTTATTGTTTCGGAATCATTATTTTTTAATAAGTAAATTTGAGGATTCCCAATTATTACTCCTGCTACGACTCCTCCGAGACCGAAAAGAATCGATCCGGCAACAGCTCCTAATGCTGCATAACTTTCTCCTGATTGTGAAGGAGCATCACTTCCCGCCTTATACCCAATCACTCCTCCGAGAAATATTCCGGCAAAACCATATTGGGATATTGCCTTTATGTGATTGTAATATGAGAAAGAACTTACTTCATTTAATGGAGATGAGAATAATTTTATATGAGTTAAATTATAACTAATTGTGTCTTGTAAAAAAGCAGCATTATGCACTTCAATTAAAGAGTCGTTTGTCAGTTGAATATTGCCGTTGAAAATTACAGGATTTTGCGATATGTAAGATTTTATATCTATGTTTTTAGCTAGTGCTAGAGGGATTAACATCTTATTATGTTCTGTAAACCTATTTGTCCAATACGCAGAGTCACCCTTAATATAAATATTGTCACTACTGATATTTTTACCGCTTAGGAATTCTATATTTGCATTTTTGTGTTTTATAGAATGGTTGATTTCTGAATAAAATTCATCCCTGGAATTGAATTGTTTTTCTATATATTGCTGACTGCAGCCGGCAAAAATAAATATCGCAATTATAAGAGGTGATAATTTTTTTTTTAATAATCCCGTTTTTCCCATTACACAGCCTAAGAAAAATTTAATACAGTTGAATTAAAGATATCAGTAATCGACAACTTATTTAAACCTTATAACAAGTTTAAATATCTCCTCTCCAAATTGCAAACTTTAACCTATTTCCCTGCATCTCTTCAAATAATTAACGGAATTCATTCAAATCTAGCAATGCCTCTTTGTGTAGCAAATTTTTGCCTCAATCGGTTTAAATATTCATTCGTTCTTTAATTCCAGTTTTAAGTTTCTCAATGATATCTAGGTAATAATCAAAGTCCAAATCCTCTTTTATGATTTTACTTTGTCTCATATCTTCTACCAGGCGATATCTCCGCTGAACTCCGGTTTCATTGTCCAAGATTTTTAATACAAATTCAAGACTTCTTTTGTTAAAATTTGCCGATATATCTCTGCCTAATAAACGAGCGCCTGCTAAAACATAATCAAAATCTTTATCAACTAAATCCAGTTCTTTATCCATTAGCCTCTCTAAGTTTCCGGCATTTATATATGACTCAATTAAAAAAACTATATCTATCGCATCTTTTGAGCGATCTGGATATCGCTCAGACCATGAAATAATTTTTAGTAGGCATAATGACTCTGCAGTTGCAAAATTTATTATCAAATCAGGATTATTTTGAACTTTCACAATCTTTGAATTATTATATGCCTCTTCAAAACCGATAACAGTAAATTTATTATTTTCTTTAGGCCATTTGAAAGTGCCGTCTGAAGACGATATTTTTCCAAACGGGACAATATCTAATGGGTAGGACTTCTCAAATAATAAACGATGTTCAATTAATTTATCAAGAGAATATTTTTTATTTTTTAATAGAAACGATGTAAGGGCATTAAATGTATTCCAGTTGTCTATCATTATTCCAAAATCTATATCATTAGTAGCCCGATGAACTTTGATATTATAAATGTATTCAAGAATAATATCTCTAGCTGTTGCTCCTACTATAAAAAAAGGAATTCTTAATTCATCGCATGCTTCCTTTACCGAAGCAATGATCTCTAATCTGTAGTTATCAATCTTCCCGGATATATCGAATAATTTCATTGTTATAAATTAATTGAGCGGTCTCAATATTTCTGATATCGCCCGTTGCTAGTAAATCTGCATATATAAGCATTGGATTTACTAAATTATTTTTCTCTCTTTTATCATCAAAATTCCAAAACTTCTTCAACACTTCTATATTTCCATTACGATCATTCTTCAGTTTCAATTGCAGTAATAGTTTACCATAATTTTCTTCTGTATAAATTGTATGATTCTGGGGCTTAAGATATTTTGTTAAGTGAGCGGCAGCTGTTTCACCTCCAAATAAAGATTCGGCATTTAATAAATTCTGATTCTTCCACCAATCTATGTTATCTGCTTTATATTTTCCAAGAAATAACTTTGGTCTAAGCAGCTCAGCATAAAGATTAACCCATCGTTGTAATAGTTCTTTCTTCTTTATAAGGCGCATTCCCTTTTTACCCATATCCAAGATGAATCCTAGTTTCTTTAAATCCCTAATTGCCCATGTTACTGCACCATTAGAAATATTTGATACATCAGCCATGACCCTATATGGCTTTTCTTCCAACCCCGGATTACACAACAATGCATAAATCAGTTTCAAACCTGCAGGTTGGAAGGCTCGAATAGACTTTTCTTTTCCAATATTTTCCTTTTTCTTATTTCCCTTTATAAAATAAAACATATTCGGAAGATTTAAATATGCATTACCTTCAACATCCATAAACTGAGTTTCTGATTCTTTTAATCTATCTGCTAATTGAGGTGTTACATATTGAGTAATTAATATGCTTTTTACACTATGATTTGTTTCTTTTATCTGATATAAAATAGCCCCAAGAGTTTGATTTGTGACATAAGGCTTTATTTCAGCATATATTCTTGCATTAAGTTTAGGAAACAAAATTATAGCTTCTGCAAATCTGTCTTTTCGAAGCTTAACTTCGATGATTGCCTTAGCAACTTGACCAGTTAATTCTTCAAACCTTGCTACCGCTTTTTTAAATATTTCAAGTTCTATTTTTGTCATATTTAATTGTATACTATATTCGATTGTACACTAACTGTGAACATAGCAAAATAGTGTACAATAGTCAAGAAGAATGCTTCAAGGAATCATGTAATAAGTACAAAAATCTATCAGGAACAATCCGGGCATTAAATTAAATCTAAAATTTTCTATTTTTTAAAGGATTTTACTACTTTCAGCAAATTCCAATCTCACCATTAATACAAAATAAACTCTAAGTGCAATCGTAGAACTTATTATCTTTGGTAACACTTTTAAAACATTATAATTATTACACGAATATTATATTTGGTCACCAAATACAATTTTGTTTATTCCATAACTTCCCTATTTTTACTTATATAGTATCACAAATTAAATCTTATTTTTTCAGTTCTATACTTTTTACTTTTAACTTTTTACTTTTTACTTTTTACTTTTAACTTTCCGCTCCCTGCTTATGGAATATTTACTAAATAACTCAGACGTCTACGCCTCTCTTAAAATTAAAGACTTTAGATGGTTTGTTTTCGCAAGATTCATTTTGACTTTCGCTATCCAAATGCAATCCGTTATCGTCGGATGGCAAATCTATCAAATTACTCATGACGCACTCTCGCTTGGACTTATCGGACTCTCCGAAGCCCTGCCTTTTCTTATTATCTCCCTCTTTGCCGGTCATGTAGCTGATAATTTTAAAAGGAAAAAAATCATCGTCCTTTCAAATATCGCTTATCTCTTTTGCGGTCTATCACTTCTGCTGGTTTCTACTTCATTTAAATCTATTCTGGCAACTCACGGCGCTGCTCCTATTTATTTAATTATTATTGTCGCAGGTCTTACACGAGGATTTATGTCTCCGGCTCAAGGCGCTTTTGTTGCTCAATTAGTCCCGCGCGAATTGTTCGGTAATGCCTCTACGTGGAATAGTCTCGCCTGGCAAAGTGCAGAAGTGCTCGGTCCTGCTGCCGGCGGTCTAATTTATGGATTTTTCGGTCCCGGCACTGCCTATTCAGTTGTGACTGCTATGAGCTTCTTCGGTATTATCTTTTTTAATGTTATTAAAAATAAGGGTATCCCTGAAATAAAAGAATATGAATCAATCCGGAACAGTCTTTCAACCGGACTTAAATTCGTCTTTAAAAATGAAATAATTCTTAGCGCCCTTACTCTCGATATGTTTGCTGTCTTTTTCGGCGGCGCCGTTTCTGTACTGCCGATCTTTGCTGATCAGGTCTTACATATCGGCGCTAAAGGTCTGGGTCTTCTTAGAGCCGCTCCTGCTGTTGGCGAAATTTTAATGTCGATTATTCAGGTTAATTACCCTCCATTTAAAAATGCAGGTCGCAATTTATTGATTTGCGTCTTTGGCTTCGGCGTATCAATAATTCTTTTTGCAATTTCTAAGAATTTTATTCTTTCACTAGCGCTTTTATTTATTGGGGGTCTGTTTGATAATGTGAGTGTGGTAATAAGAGCTACTATTATTCAGTTGTTTACTCCTAACGAAATGCGCGGCAGAGTCTCTGCTGTCAATGGAATATTTATCGGATCCTCCAATGAACTCGGCTCTTTCGAATCCGGCTTGGCTGCTAAATTTATGGGACTTGTACCTTCGGTTATCTTTGGGGGTAGTATGACTCTTATTGTAGTCGCAGTTATAAGAAGATTTGCTCCTAAACTGAAAACATTGAAAATGTAATCTCTCGTGGGCTCTAAAGGATTCGAACCTTTGACCTTCTGCACGTCAAGCAGACGCTCTAACCAACTGAGCTAAGAGCCCGGGTCTTTCCATTATTTGTACCGAGGGCCGGACTCGAACCGGCACGGGTGTAAACACCCACAGGATTTTAAGTCCTGTGCGTCTACCAATTCCGCCACCCCGGCAACTTTCTTTCAAAATTGGCGTGTAAATATATAGAATCCAAAATATTATTGCAAAATCTTTTCATTTATTTATCTATTTTCCTTCTTTAAATACCGCTTTATTCTTTTTTTTATTAAATTCGTTCTATAATTAAATAAAAAATTTTATGCCCTATATTATTTCTGCTGTAATAGGCTTCTTATTGGGATCATTTCCTACTGCTTTCCTTGTTATGAAAAAAATAAGGAATTTGGATATTACTAAAACAGGTACCGGAAATGTCGGTGCTATGAATGCCTATGAAATATCAAATTCTAAAATTATCGGCTTGTTAATTTTTTTAGTCGACGCTCTCAAAGGTTTGCTTAGCGTTTATTTAATTGCTCTGCTCTTCCCTCTTCATTTTGCATTTCCGGCTCTTGCTTTGGTTTTTGCGGTTTTAGGTCATTGCTATAGCCCTTGGATCTCTTTTAACGGCGGAAGAGGACTCTCTACTGCGCTGGGCGGAATGCTGCTGATATCCCCTTTGATTCCTATCATTTGGGGCGCCGGTTGGTTAATATTCTTTATTATTAAAAAAGAAATTATTATCTCTAATTTTTTTGCTACTCTTCTGACTTTAATTATTTCATTCCTGAATGTTTCTTTATTAAACAAATATTCATACCCTCACCCGAATTCCGATACGGCTATCGCTTTCTTTATTTCTTCCATTTTAATTTTAATTCTGATAAAACATTTTGAACCGGTTAGAAGTCTAAAACAACAAAATGTAACAAAAAAGGAAGAATCATGAATAACTTATCTAAATTGCCGGTATTTTTATTTCTATCGATATTCGTATTAAATAATTTTTTATCCTTTTCTCAATCAAATAGCTCAAATCTTTTCTATCATGAATCTAAAAATAGTTCCAATTCATTATTAAATAATAACTCTGCCTCGGATAATGATATTACTAACTCAAGAAATAATGCCATTACCGAAACTGTAAAAAAAATTAGCCCGGCTGTTGTCGGAATCAATGTTACCGAAATTAAACAATACTCCAGCCCTTTTAATAGCTTCTTTAATGATCCATTTTTTAAACAATTTTTCGGCGATCAAGGGTCGTATGATCAAAAAGTTAAAGAACTTGGCTCCGGTTTCCTTATCTCGAGCGACGGATATATCGTAACTAATGACCATGTAGCTGGTAATGCTTCCGAAATTAGTGTTACTCTTACCGATGGTAAAGAATATAAAGCTAAATTGATCGGTTCCGATAAAGCTACCGATATCTGCCTTTTAAAAATTGATGGTAATAATTTCCCTTATGTTACTTTGGGAAATTCTGATAATATTATGATCGGCGAATGGGTGATCGCTTTCGGAAATCCTTTCGGTTTGTTTAATGTTAATGATAAACCGACTGTTACTGTCGGGGTTGTCAGCTCTACTGGTATGAATCTGGAACCTATTGATAATCGCTATTACTTAAATATGATTCAAACCGATGCTGCTATAAACGGCGGTAATAGCGGAGGTCCTCTTGCTAATAGCCTGGGCGAAGTCATTGGTATGAATACTCTTATCTATACTGCCGGCGGAAATCAGGGCAATATCGGTCTCGGTTTCGCTATCCCTATTAATAAAATTAAACATATTATTACTGAGCTTAAAGCAAAAGGAAAAATTGACCATAACTTTAATATCGGTCTTAGAATTCAAACTGTTGACGAAGGTATTGCTAAATATTATAACTTGAAAAGCTATAGAGGCGTAATTGTTACTCAGGTTCTTCCTAATTCTCCGGCTAGCTATGCAGGAATAAAATCAGGCGATATTATTTTACAGGTAAATGATTATAAAATTTTAGATGACCAGACTTTAGTGGGAGTATTTCAACAATTCAGTGCGGGTCAAAAAATTACTCTCCATATTTTAAGGGATAATAAAAATATTTTAAAACAAATGACTTTGGAGAAAACCGTAAATGATTGACAGATATACTCTCCCTGAAATGGGAAAAATTTGGCAGGATGAATTCAAGTTTAATACCTGGCTTAAAATCGAAACTCTGGCTTGCGAAGCTAGATGCAATATGGGGGATGTTCCGAAAGAAGATCTCGAAATTATTAAACAAAAAGCAAAATTTGACGTCAAAAGAATTCTGGAAATTGAAGAAACTACCAAACATGATGTTATTGCTTTTCTTACTAATGTCTCTGAATATGTCGGACCTGCTTCCAGGCATATCCATTATGGTATGACTTCTTCCGATATCCTCGATACTACCCTTTCTTTTCAAATGAAATCAGCCGGCGTTATCTTACTTAAAAAATTAGCCGATTTGAAATCCTCACTAAAAGAAAAAGCAATCGAACATAAAAAAACTGTCTGCGTCGGTCGCTCTCATGGCATTCATGCCGAACCTACTACTATGGGTCTCAAGTTCGCTCTTTGGTATGAAGAGGCTAAACGAAATATCCTGCGCCTTAATTTAGCTATTGGCAATATTAGTGTCGGAAAAATTTCAGGCGCTGTCGGCACTTTCGAACACCTTTCTCCTAAAGTTGAGGAATTTGTCTGCAATGCCTTGGGTCTTTATCCCGCTCCGGTCTCTACTCAAATAATTCAAAGAGATAGACACGCTGAATTTATGTCGGTTTTGGCAATCATCGGCGCTTCTCTTGAAAAAATTGCTCTCGAAATCCGGCACCTTCAAAGAACTGAAGTGCTTGAAGCTGAAGAATATTTCTCCAAAGGTCAAAAAGGTTCTTCGGCTATGCCTCATAAAAGAAATCCGATTGTAAGTGAACGAATCGCCGGTCTTGCCCGCGTTTTGCGGGGTAATGCAACCGCTGCTTTGGAAGATGTTGCCTTGTGGCATGAAAGAGATATTTCTCACTCTTCTGTGGAAAGAATTATTGTGCCCGATAGCTGTATCGCTCTCGATTATATGCTTGACTTAGCCGGTAAATTAATTAAAAATCTTATTATCTATCCTGAAAATATGTTGAAAAATTTGAACCTTACTAGAGGTCTGGTCTTTTCTCAAACTGTCCTTCTTAAACTAATCAGTAAAGGCGCTTCTAGAGAAGATGCATATAAAATTGTTCAAACCTCTGCTATGGATGTCTGGGCTAATCAGAATAAAAATTTGTTCGATGAACTTTCTAAATCGAAAGAAGTTTTATCCTATATGACGGTTAACGAATTAAAAGAGGTGTTTGAAAATAGAAAAATGCTGAATAATGTAGACCTTATTTTTGAACGAACAGTTGAATCTGATTAAATTTATTAGAATCCAACTCACATTATTTATTTTAATCTTGTTAAATCACACAATAACTTTTAACTTTCGTCTTCTAACTTTTAACTTTTAACTTTTAACTTAAAGTACTTTTTTTGGCATGAAAAAACCTTCGGGAAAACTTATGAAAAAGCTCTTAGCACTAGTTATAATTTTAGTCGCTGCAAATATTTTTTTAGCACGTACTTATTTCAAGAAAAATCTATCTCCTGATCCTAACGATACTTCAAAGGTTCTGGTGCCGGCTAAATATCTTTCTAATGAGGATGAGCTTATAAATACTATCCTGACACGTTATCATTATAGTAAATTTGTATTGAATGACTCTTTGTCGGGAGTGATTTTTGACCGCTATATCAAATCTCTGGATTA
>JAJYOQ010000549.1 GCA_021796135.1 Bacteroidota bacterium | reverse complement strand
GTGTTTTTTTGGCTAAGAAAAGTTACGCGCCTTTGAATAAAATAATAGACATAGCGGAAAACATTTCCGCCAATAATCTGAATGCAAGAATTAAATATGATGCACATCCGCAGGATGAATTAGGAAGATTAAGAGATACTTTAAATAATTTATTTACAAGGTTAGAAGTTCAGATAAACCAAATTTCTCAATTTACAGATAACGCTTCCCATCAATTAATGACTCCGCTTACAGCATTAAAAACAGAGCTGGAATATATCCTTAAAAGGGAAAGAACCCCGGATGAATATAAAGATACCTTAACCGTGTTAAATGTTCAGACGGATAAAATGATAAGCATAATTAAATCGCTCTTAATAATTGCTAAGTACAGTAGCAACTCAGAAATTAATAAAAATATCTTTAAGGTTTCACAAGTTGTAAATGAATCAATTAAACCGGTCTTTACATATCATAATATTGGTTATGAAATTGATGATGATCTTTATCTGCGCGGAAGCTACGAGGGTTTTCAAATAGTAATTGAGAATCTAATAGATAATGCAATTAAATATTCACCCCAAAATAGCAGAGTAATTGTTAAAGCAGAAAACACTCATGGAAATATAATTATTAAAATAGAAGATACCGGTTTCGGTATTAACGATGAAGAAAAAGAAAAAATATTTGAAAGATTTTATCGTTCGGTTCCGGCAATGAAGGGAAATATCCAGGGTTATGGATTGGGTTTATGTCTCGTTAAAACAATTGTTCTTGCTATGGAAGGCAAAATAAAAATTGAAGATAATTATCCTACAGGAACTAAATTTATAATTAGCTTTCCTTCGGTAAAGGTGCTTTAACCGGAATAACCTTTTTAAATATCAGAATGCTATAACTTTATCCGAATCTATTGCCAGAGCAGCTAACTCAATCATTGTGTTGATTTCAGCACAATTAAATATTCACACAAAGCTTATTTTTACCATTATCTTGCCTTTATTCATTTATTATTTTATATTTTTTTTGATTTAATTATCGTTCTGTTTAATATTGAAAGCCCATGCATGAAAAAAATTCGGATACTTATTATTGAAGATAATCGACTTCTGCGAGATGGCATTGTAGAAATGCTTAAAAAGCAGAAAGATATAAATGTAGTTGCTGCTTTGGGTAATGGCGAAAACCTTCTGATGATAATGCGCAATCTTAAACTTGCAGATATAGTACTTCTAGATCTCGGTTTGCGAAGTAAGAATAGCTTAGAAATAGCAAGAGCTGTTAAAAGGGATTTTGCGGACACCAAAGTGATTGTAATGGATCTTATTCCGGCTCAGGCAGATGTCTTTCAGTTTGTACAAGCAGGAGTATCAGGGTTCATCCTAAAGGATGCAACGGTAAATGATTTTTTGAAAACCATTAGATTGGTTTCTCAAGGAGCCCAGGTTTTACCTCCGCACTTAACCGGATCCCTTTTTTCACAGATTGTCGAGCACGCACTTAACGTATCGGAACCCTCAAAGCTGATGGAATCGATACGCATGACGAAACGAGAGCGGCAGGTGATCGAATTGATTGCCGTTGGGCTTACCAATAAAGAAATTGCACAAAAAATTCATCTCTCACCATTCACAGTAAAAAGCCACGTTCATAATATTCTTGAAAAACTTACGCTTCATACGCGCGTACAGATTGCTAAATATGCTAATAATACCGAAAATTATAATGATGCAATAAAATCGATTTCATCAATCGAAGAATAATCAGTTTGTCATTCCACGACCGAAGGGAGTACTCATTCATCTGATAAATGATAGCAACTCTCTTATCGTAAGCTCGAATGGCAAGTGAATGGATTAATCCTTAATTCCTCCTTTTGGACTATTTAATTACAACCCTGTTCTTAATATAATTATACTATCTAATTATCAAAGAAGAGGTTTAATATGTACCAGATCAATAATAAAGAAAGCTTGAAAACTATTAAGGAAAAAATTCAGCAAACCTATCCACTTATAACTGAAGACCATCTAAATTCAAGCAATGAAAATGAATTTCATCTATTGACTAGATTTAGAAAAATGCTTTCAAAAACTCAAGCAGAAATTTTTACAATAATTGATAAAATTAAATAGACCCCTCTTTATATAGTAAAAAGTCACCTTACGCAAAAAATTATTATTACATAGTGAGAAACCTCCGAGGTTTTCCTAAACCTCGGAGTTTTGCACTTCACTTCCTTTATATTTGAAATTGTCTGTGTAACATGAGTTAATAATACTATAAAAACACATTAATGATTCAACGAAATTGAATAATCTATTTATTTTAGTTAATAAATCCTATAGTTAAAAATACGAAGGGATTAATCCCTTTTTCATCCTTTAGATGCATTTTTATTTGAACATCATTTTTATACTTTTTTATAATGAAAAACAGTTTTGTAAGAATAGAATTTTCTAATTAGCAATTCTCATTCTAATCTTTAACATTTATAAATAAGTGAAAATAAATATAGGTGTTGATATGATCCGCAAACTTCAAGTCGGAATAATTGACCTTGTATCAAAAAAGCCAAATAAAAAATTATTCGCACGCATAATGAACGCGAACTTTGCAAGCATAATGCCACAAGTTGTAGGAGTATGGTGTGAAGAAGAGGGACATAACGTCACCTATATTTGTTATACAGGTAAAGAAGATTTAATAAAAGAGCTGCCGAAAAATGCAGATATAATATTTATCGGTTCATTTACAGAAGCTGCACAAACTGCTTACGCATTAAGCAACCTCTTACGGTCGCGAGGTGCAGTTACTGTATTAGGAGGACCGCATGCACGCTGCTACCCTGAAGATGCAGTAAAGTATTTTGATTACGTTGTAGGATTTACGGATAAAAATATTATTCGTGAAATTTTATATGATTGTTCACCACACCGCCCCACCGGTTTACATCTCACCACTCAAAAGCAGCCTTTATCACTTCCGGGTGTAAAGGAACGATGGAAATTTATTGAGCCAACTTTAATGAAAGCTCCGCTAATAAAAATGGTTCCTATGCTCGGTAGCCTGGGCTGTCCATATACCTGCAGCTTTTGCATTGATTCAACTGTAGCATATCAGCCTTTAGACTTTGCTATTATGAAAGAAGATTTATCGTTTCTTCTTACAAAGTTCAAACGCCCCCTTGTGGGATGGCACGATCCCAATTTTGG
>JAJYOQ010000548.1 GCA_021796135.1 Bacteroidota bacterium | reverse complement strand
TATTGCTGGTTATTCACTTGAAGGAAAACTTAAAGAACTTTACACTATTGAAAATGGAAGACGTGAAGGAGCAACTTCTTTTTATGGTGAAGATGGTAATTATTTGAAAGATGATAATTACTCTGCCGGTATTTTACAGCGTAATGAAGAAGATACGACGCACTTAATTGCTAGTGCTATCGTTGATACGTTATATAATAATAAAAGTCAACAGAAAGACTCAACCCAAGTTTCTAGTGCTAAAAATGTATTTGATAATTCGGGTTATTTAACAAGCGCCGAAGTAATGCCCACACCTGTCGGCGGTATAAAATCTATACTAAATAAATTAGTTTACCCGCAAGATGCAAGAAAAAAGAAAATTGAAGGTACCGTTTTAATCTTAGCGGATATAGATGAATATGGCGAAGTCAATTATGCAAAAGTATTGAAAGGAATTGGGCATGGCTGTAATGAAGCTGCAAAAATTGCTGTCTTTTATGCACAGTTTAAACCAGGAATGATAAAGGGAAAACCGGTTAAAGTTGAAATGAAAATTCCAATTGAGTTCAAATTAAAATAAATTGTTCTTAATCTTAAATAATTTCGACCTGAAAGCCGAAACTTTTTATAATATTCAAAATTCTTTCATCCCCATTTGATATTACTGCTTTATAATTACTAAATTCCCTTCGAAAAGGATATTCTTTTCGCAACTTATCAAAATAAGCTGAACGATCTTTTTTCTCTAAATTTTCTATCATGCGCATTCGAGCATCATCCTCTTTGATAGCATAGGCCGATTTAAATATATTATTTAGTGTTGCCGTTAATTTTCCGTTAAAATTAATTATTATTTCATTTTCCCGCACTCTCTGAAAAATGGGGTTCCACATTGGTTTTACTTTTAGAAAACTACAAAGCGCATTATAAATAATTACAGTTCCGTTTATTTTTCCTTCAAGTGAATAACCAGCAATATGCGGTGTTGCTATACATACCTGTTTTAGCAAATCAATATTTATATCAGGCTCATTTTCCCAAACATCAAGATTAACCAGAAAAGATTTTTCCTTAAGAAATTTTACAAGTAGAGAATTATCTATTACCTGACCGCGCGAAGCATTTATCAATATTGTTCCTCTTTTAAGTGATGATAACTTTTCCGCATTGATAAGGTGAAAAGTTTTATCAACACCTTCAAGATTTAATGGAACGTGGAATGTAATTATATCGGCGTTAAGTGCTTCTTCAAGAGAAGCATATTCATTGCTTCCTGTTCTCCTTTGCAGGGGAGGATCGTTTTTGAGTACTTTCATTCCGACGGATTCGGCAAGCCTTGCAACACGGCTACCGATGTTTCCGACACCTACAACTCCAAGCGTTTTTTCTTCGATGGAAAAAGAATACTCATTAGCAAGTAGAGAAATTGAAGTAAACACATATTCCGCAACGGCATCAGCATTGCAGCCTGCTGCATCCTTAAAAATGATTTTATTTGACTTTAAATATTCTAAGTCGATGTGGTCGGTACCTATAGTGGCTGTACCAACAAATTTCACCGGGGTATCGCGTAATAAGTTTTCATCTACCTTTGTAATTGAACGGACAATCAAAGCATCGGCGGAAAGTAATGTCTCTCTTGTAATTTTTCTTCCGGGAAGCAGCCTTACTTCTCCAAATTGTGAGAATGCTTCTTCGGCAAATGATATATTTTCATCAACGACTAAAATCATATCTATAAATAAAATAAGTTTTCTTTTCTAAATACAATTTAATTACTGCTTCTTGCTTTCTGAGCACACTTTGATTCGAATTATTAATTATCAATAAAGGAATAAAAAGAGAAGACATGCTTAGAATTTTTCATTCAAAAAAAGAATGACCTAAAGGCAAGATGACTATCAGTTCGATAGAGCCCACTTGTCCGATAAACAGATCTTCAATTGAGAAATCTTTTAAATATTGAAGATTTCTCTCTCTGGTCGAAGACGCACTACGGGCTTTGGGGTCAACCTTCAGTTTAATACAATAAAAATTTAATTTTCTACTTCTTCTAAAACAGGAAGTTCGATCTTAGTTACTTTTATTTCTTTCTGTTTGGTTTTTCCATTTTTGCCGTTACTTCCATTTTTACCATTTGTTTTAACTGGATTATGACTATCGTGATAATTTTTATAAGAAAAGATTTTCTTCTGGTAATTGCGTAGAATTATTTTTTCATCATCAAAATGAACCACATAATTCGGAAGTAGAGGAATTTTCCCGCCACCGCCGGGGGCATCGATTACGAAGTGGGGAATAGCAAGTCCGCTTGTATGTCCGCGTAAATTTTCAATTATGTTCAATCCGGTTTCAATAGAAGTCCTGAAATGATTTGCTCCTTTTGTTTCGTCAGCCATATACATATAATATGGGCGAACACGAATTCTAAGAAGTTTTTGCATTAATTCCTTAACTACCTCTGGGTTGTCATTTACTCCTTTCATTAATACCATCTGATTTCCAACTGGAATACCAGCATCTGCAAGCATTGTGCAAGCTTTAGAACTTTCCGGGGTAATTTCCCAAGGGTGATTGAAATGAGTATTAAGATAAATCGGATGATATTTCTTAAGCATGTTACAAAGCTGCGGAGTAATTCTATGCGGAAGTACGCAAGGCATTTTGGAGCCAAGTCTTATTATTTCAATATGAGGAATTGCTCTTAGGCGCTGAATAATTTTTTCAAGCATTGCATCGGTTAGCATAAGCGGATCGCCGCCCGACATAATAACATCTCTTATTTCAGTATGCTTTTCAAGATATTGAAATGCGCTTTCCAATCCCTTCATCGAAATTTTTTCATAATCACCTACTTTGCGTTTGCGAGTACAGAAGCGGCAATATAGACCACACTGGCTTGTAACAAGGAAAAGGGCTCTATCTGGATATCGATGTGTAATATTAGGAACTGGACTCATAGCATCTTCCATCAAAGGATCTTCATCGCTATCAATATCATCAAGTTCTATTTTATCCGGAACGCATTGGCGCCAAATAGGATCACCTGGGTAACGAATTAAACTAAGATAATAAGGATTTATTCGAGCCTGAAAAAATTCATCTAAGTCTTCCGCAACTTTTCTATCAATATTGAATTTTTCCACAATCTGATCAACAGTGTGAACACTGTCTCTGATCATTTGCTGCCACAGTTCCATGACTAAGCCTCAGT
>JAJYOQ010000066.1 GCA_021796135.1 Bacteroidota bacterium | reverse complement strand
TCATTTACGAAGGAATTGCTTGAGTCTGAGATGTTCGGATATAAAGCTGGTGCTTTTACCGGGGCTAATAAAAATAAGAAGGGATTATTTGAAGAAGCTAATTTGGGAACTTTATTTTTAGATGAAATTGGTGAAATGGATATTTCAATTCAATCTAAATTACTAAGAGTACTTGAAACAAATAGTTTTATAAAATCTGGCGACACGAAAACAACTTTTGTTGATGTAAGAATTATTGCTGCCTCAAATCGTAATCTTGAAGAAGAAATTAAAAATGGTCATTTTCGCTCGGATCTTTATTATCGTATTGGAGTCATGAAAATAAATCTGCCTTCCTTAAGAGAAAGGAAAGAAGATATTCCATTGCTTGTTAACGGTTTTGTAAATTACTATCAGGTCAAATTAAGAAAGAACGTAAAAAAAATTGATGATGAGTTTTTACAGAGATTAATAGAGTACAATTTCCCGGGGAATATCCGTGAACTAAGGAATTTAATTGAGCGTGCTATTATTCTTACAAATTCTAATGAGTTAAAAGTGACATCTCTTCCATCAGAATTGCTTGAGAGTAGAATTGATTCAACCTCAGTTATTAAAGAGATTGTAAATCTTGAAGAATTAGAAGAAGAACATATATTAAAAATTCTTAACCAAGCAAAGGGTAATAAAACAAAAGCTGCCGAACTCCTTGGAATAGGGTTAACAACCTTATATAGAAAACTTCAAGCTTATGGGATTGAATAATAATATTCTTAGATTTTAATCTAAAGTAATACTTATTAGATTATCATCAACTGAAGTAGCAATATAATACATCCCAAGTAAAAGCATCATTGAAAGAATATTATTTTCCAGATTTATATCATGGACTTTAACAAAACAGCCAGATTTACTTGAGGAAGTTATTGAGGTGAAGGTTATAAGGATCTTAAAAGCCTTTTCATAATTCCCTGCTTCATAATATTCCGTTCTATAAAATTTCCATTCGTTTTTCCAAGAGGCATTACGCTTCCAATTAAAAATTTGCCCATTAGATAATATTAACTTTCCGCTGCTTGTTTTTTTGCGATAAGGTAGTTCACTGTTCAATTCAGTTTTATAAATGTCCCTAATTATTAAACGTGGTTTAAGGATTCCTTTTTTACTTATGTAATATTTCACTCCACAAACTTCACCGAAAGCGAATGAACCCTTTTTATTGTCCCATTTTAGTGAACCGATAATCTTATTATAGCTATGTAAATTGTAACTTCTGCTATGGGAGATGTCTTCTGTCCATTTTAATGATGCATAATAGATTGAAATATTTTCCATGTCCGATTGTTCTTTCAATATTTTCTCAAACCATTTCATTTTAACTTATAAACTAATTATTTCATCACTGACTGTATAATGGCAATTGAAGTGCCAATCGACTAATAAGAATTACAATGCTAATTAATTAGAATTATAGAGGTTTTTACTGAAAATAATTTATTTGAATATTAATTATAATGCCATTTTGAAAAATGGCCATGTCATTTTGATCGGATTAAAAATAATGCTCTAATTTGAATTAATAACTAATATATTCTTAAGTGCTTGCCAGATCAACTTTTATATATAAAATGATCAAGATATTAAATATTGGCATTCCGATTGACGAGTTAAATGCAAAGAAAGGAAATAAATATGTTAGTAATTTATCTTTCATGCTTAGCATTTGTATTATTTATTATTTGTTTCAAGTCAATCAATTTTTTTGACAAACTTAGTTAAGGGGAAAAAGATGATAATTTTATTGATAGTGAGTATTGCAGTATTTGCTTACCTGCTCTATGTATTAATTAAACCCGAGAAATTTTAGGATGAAACATGAATAATGAAATATTAGGTATACTTGTAATCCTTTTATTAACGATAATCCTTTCCTATCCATTAGGGAAATATATTAGCAAAATCTTCATAGGTGAAAAAGTTTGGACAGACTTTTTCTTGCCTCTTGAGAATTTCATATTCAAGATTTGCGGAATTGATCCAAAAAGGGAAATGGATTGGAAAGAAAATATGAAAGCAATGCTAATGCTGAACATATTTTTTTTTGTATGGGCATTTGTAATTTTCCTAATTCAAGGGATAATACCATTCTGGAATCCTGCCGGAATCAGCGGGATGGAACCGACACTTGCTTTTAATACAGCAATAAGCTTTATATCAAATACAAACATCCAGCATTATTCAGGAGAGACAGGGCTTTCATATTTTTCTCAGTTGCTTGTTGTTTGTTACATGCAGTTTGTAAGTGCGGCAACGGGTATTGCAGCTTTAGCTTTGATTTATAAAGGACTGTCTCAGAAAAAGGCAAGCAATCTTGGTAATTTTTATACACTATTTTTAAAAACAAATACAAGAATACTTCTTCCCTTAGCAGTTGTTGTTGCTGTCATTTTATTACTTAATGGTACACCGGCAACTTTCCAAGGTCCACAAACGCTTAAAACGATTCAGGGAGATAAAGTTACCGTAGCACTTGGACCGGCTGCTCCGATTGTTGCTATCAAGCAGCTTGGTACAAACGGCGGAGGATTTTTTGGCGCAAATTCTGCGCATCCTTTTGAAAATCCAAATTATTTTACAAACATAATAGAATGTGCAGATATATTATTAATTCCAATGGCTCTGGTTTTCACTTTTGGATTTTATCTAAATAAGAAAAGATTAGCAGCAGTATTTTTCATAGTAATGGCGGTAATATATATTGGTTTTACTGCCTTTGCTGTTAAGAACGAAGTTGGTGGAAATCCACTTATTGCAAAAATGGGTATAAGTCAGCCTACAGGAAATATGGAAGGTAAAGAAGTTAGATTTGGTCCTGCAGCTTCAGCATATTGGGGTGTAGCAACTACAGTAACATCTAATGGATCTTCAAATTCGGATCATGATAGCTTTAATCCTCTTGTTGGAGGAGTATTGTTATTGGATATGATGATAAACTGTATTTACGGAGGTGTTGGAGTCGGTTTTATAAATTTCTTCATGTTTCTGATTATTGCTGTATTTATTGCAGGATTAATGGTAGGAAGAACTCCTGAATTCTTAGGTAAAAAAATAGAAGCTAAAGAGGTAAAAATTGCAGCATTGATTATACTTCTGCATCCATTCTTAATTTTGCTAGGAACTGCAATATCATCTCATATAGCAGCAATAAATCCAAATACTGGATGGATTACAAATCCTTCATACCACGGATTCTCAGAAATGCTTTATGAATTTTCTTCTGCTTCGGCAAATAACGGATCTGAGTTTACTGGCTTAATGGCGAACGTTCCATTTTGGAATATAATGGATGGAGTGATAATGTTAATAGGCAGATTTCTACCAATAGTCGGACCGGTCGCAATAGCCGGATTACTTGCAGAAAAAAAATATATCCCCGAATCTGACGGAACTCTAAGAATGGACAGTTTTGCATTTGGTATTGTCCTTTTCGCTGTAATACTTGTTATTTCTGCTCTTTCCTTCTTCCCTGCATTAGCCGTCGGTCCCATTGCAGAATATTTTTCAATATAAAAGGATTACAAAAAGATGAAAAGAAAACGTGAGATTAAATTAATTGAACCAGAACTTGTTAGACAAGCAGTTAAACAATCCTTTGTAAAGTTAAATCCTTTATACATGATGAAAAATCCTGTAATGTTCACTGTAGAAATTGGGACAGTAATAATGTTAGTTATTACTTTTATTTCTATTTCTAACCCTGCTGCAACTCATGAAAGTTTGGGGTATAACTTAACAATAACAATTTTATTATTTTTTACTATTTTATTTGCAAATTTCGCTGAAGCTATTGCGGAAGAAAGAGGAAAAGCTCAAGCCGAATCTCTTAGAAAAACACGAGAAGACACGCCTGCAAAAATACTGAGAGAAAATGGGGTTATTGAAATTATTAGCTCATCATTATTAAAAAAAGGGGATGTTTATATTGCTGAAGCAGGTGATATAATTGCCTCTGACGGTGAAATTATTGAAGGGCTAGCTTCAATTGATGAGTCAGCGATTACTGGAGAATCTGCTCCGGTAATACGAGAAGCTGGAACCGATAAGTCCGGTGTTGTAGGCGGTACAAGAGTTCTATCCGATAAAATTATTGTCCAAGTTTCAGCCAATCCGGGAGAAACTTTTTTAGATAAAATGATAGCGTTAGTTGAAGGAGCTAATAGGCAAAAAACCCCTAATGAAATTGCATTATCAATTTTACTTGCAGGGTTTACTCTTGTTTTTTTACTTGTCGTAATCACCCTAGCGCCATTTGCAGAATATTCCAAAACAATTATAAGTATTGCTGCTCTTATATCATTATTTGTGTGTTTAATACCAACTACCATCGGCGGTTTGCTATCTGCAATAGGTATTGCAGGTATGGATAGAGCTTTAAGAGCAAACGTAATTGCAAAATCAGGGAAAGCTGTTGAAACTGCGGGAGATATTGATGTAGTACTTTTGGATAAGACAGGGACAATAACAATTGGGAATAGAAAAGCTACAAATTTTTTCCCGGTTAACGGTTATAGTAAGGAAGAGTTCATAAAGCATACAGCATTAAGTTCACTATCCGACAGCACTCCTGAAGGTAAATCAATTGTAGAACTAGCTGAAAAAATAAGTCCTAATGTTTTTCCGTTAGCACATGATAACGCGTCGTTTATAAATTTTTCCGCGGAAACAAGAATGAGCGGGGTTAATCTTCAGGATGGAACTGAGATCAGAAAAGGTGCTTGGGATGCTATAAATAAATGGAGCATTAAAAGCGTGCATTTATTTGATGAAATTGACAATAAAGTAAAAAACATTGCTGAAAACGGTGGGACTCCCCTCGTTGTTTCAATAAATAAAAATGCTATTGGTGTTGTACAGCTGGAAGATATTATTAAACCAGGAATACATGAAAGGTTTGATAGACTCAGAAAAATGGGAGTTAAGACAGTAATGGTAACCGGAGATAATCCTCTCACAGCTAAATTTATTGCTGCTCAAGCAGGAGTAGATGATTATATTGCAGAAGCAAAACCGGAAGATAAACTCCGGTATATTATTGAAGAACAAAAAAGTGGAAAGCTCGTAGCAATGATGGGCGATGGCACTAATGATGCCCCTGCTTTAGCACAAGCTGATGTCGGCGTTGCAATGAATTCCGGAACGCAAGCAGCGAAGGAAGCAGCAAATATGGTTGATCTTGATAATGACCCTACTAAGCTGCTTGAAGTAATTGAAATTGGGAAACAATTATTAATTACTCGTGGGAATGTGACAACTTTTTCTATTGTAAATGATGTAGCAAAATATTTTGCTATTGTGCCTGCATTATTTATGGTTACCATTCCCGGATTGAATGCTCTAAATATTATGAAATTATCGACGCCTGAATCTGCCATCCTTTCTGCAGTTATTTTTAATGCCTTAATAATTCTGGCTCTTATACCAATTGCGCTTAAAGGAGTTAAATACAGACCAATAGGAGCTACAGGAATTTTGATCCGGAATCTTTGGGTTTATGGAATGGGAGGTTTAGTAATTCCTTTTATTGGAATAAAACTAATTGACATGATGGTATCATTTTTTTTTAAATAGAATCATAATATCGCTATCAAATAAAAGTTAAAGAAAATAAACCGAAATGAAATATGAAAACAATTAAAACAAATTTTTTACTACTAGTTGTTACAATAATTATTTTTGGAGTACTTTATCCTCTATTTATATGTGGAATTGGATTATTCTTCCCGGACCAGGCGAAAGGATTGCCAGTCATTAATAACGGTAAGATTGTCGGGTATAAAAACATTGGTCAAAATTTTTCAGAATCTAAATATTTCTGGGACAGACCTTCGGCTTGTAATTATAATCCAATAAACGCCGGACCTTCAAATCTAGGTCCAACAAACCCTGTTTTTTTAAAAACAGTTGAACAAAGAGCAGATACTTTTCTAGTCCATAATCCTGGAGTAAAGAAATCTGATATTCCTTCCGAATTATTGACTTCTTCCGGAAGCGGATTAGATCCTGATGTGTCTTTACAAGGAGTTTTAATTCAAATACCTAGAGTAGCAAAAATTCGTGGAATAGGATATAATAAATTAAAGAAGCTAGTGGATGAGAATATACAAAAACCATTATTTGGAATTCTTGGACCCGAAGAAATAAA
This sequence comes from Bacteroidota bacterium, assembly GCA_021796135.1. The sequence continues at coordinate 7,386 of JAJYOQ010000066.1, read as the reverse complement.
TATTCTTAAATTAAATTTAGCCTTAGATAATTTATACGAAAAACATTATTATTTGTATGATCATAAATAATTTTTCGATAAATTAATATGAAATCAGAGATTTCTATATCATCCGCTTCCGGAAAGTTTTTAGAATTGATAAAAGCTTCGGAAAAAGGAAGACTTAAAATCTACCTTGGGCTTGCTGCCGGAGTTGGGAAAACCTACAGGATGCTTATGGAAGGTCATGAACTAGCTGGAAATCTTATTGATGTATATGTCGGTTACGTTGAAACTCACAATAGAAAAGCTACGGAACAGTTATTAGAGGGGCTTCCGGCAATCCGAAGGAAGACTATTTTTTATAAAGGCAAGCAGCTTGAGGAAATGGATATTGATACTATCCTACAAAGCAAACCAAAAGTTGTTTTAGTTGATGAACTAGCACATACAAATGTTCCGGGTTCCAAAAATGAAAAAAGATGGCAGGATGTAATAGAAATAATAAATAACGGGATAAGCGTAATTACTACAGTCAACATTCAACACCTTGAAAGTATCAAACAAGAAGTTGAAAAAATTACCGGTGTTGAAATAAAAGAAAGAGTACCTGATAAAGTAATTCAAATGGCAGACGAAGTCGTAAATGTTGATCTAACCATTGAAGAATTAATTAACCGTTTGAATGATGGTAAAATATATGATAAGACTAAAGTATCAGCTGCGCTTAAGAATTTTTTCCAGGAGGATAGATTACTTCAGCTTAGGGATCTTGCATTAAAAGAAGTTTCGCGGCAAGTAGAAAGGAAAATAAAACTCGAAATAGCTCCGTCACAAAGAGGTAAAATAAATTCTTTAATTACTTGTATAAGTTCAAACGGAATATCTGCATCAAATTTAATTAGAAGGTCGTCTAGACTTGCTTCTTTTTATAATTCCAGATGGTTTGTGGTTTATGTCCAAACTGAGAAAGAATCATCCTCAAAAATCAATGCCAAAGATCAAAGATTTTTAATTAATAACTTTAAGTTAGCTGCAGAGTTGGGAGCAGAAGTTGTTGAATTATCAAGCAATTATAGAGCAAAAGCAATTATAGATTTTTCGAAGGAAAAGGAAGCCGGATTGATAGTTATAGGCAAACCTTCAATATCTTGGAAGGAAAAAATTATTTTCGGTAATTTTTTTAAAGATTTAACAAAACAAACCGAGAATTCGGATTTAGACATTTTAATAATTTCAAGCCATGAAAAAGATTAAAACAAAAATTTTTACCGGGGTATTATCACTTTTTATTGTGATATTAATACTAAGCGTATTGGGGATATATTTCATTAACAGGATTGCGCAAGGTTCAAAAGGAACAATTAAAGATAATTACCGCTCAATTGAGTATGCTACAATGATGACAAAATATCTAGATGAAATTTATCAGCTAAAAGCCCAAGAATACTTAGCTGTCCAAAATAAAATAGATATTTCCAAATTGAATCAATTTAATAAAGAATTTCAAACAAATTTTAATTTGGAGGCACATAACATAACAGAAGTTGGGGAAAGAGAATTAGTCGGCGAGCTTAATCAAAATTATATAAAATTTATTCAAGTCATAGAGGGAAAGGACGAAAATAATAGCAATAGTGCAAAAAATAATTTAGAAACCATTATTTATTTATACAAAATAACACGAGATAATATTCTTGGCATATACCAAGTTAATATGGATGCAATTTTATTAAGGAACAGAATGGCAGAGCACACCTCTGAAGAAGTCACTTTTTACATGGCAATAGTTGGAATATTTAGTATCCTGTCTACATTACTATTTATCTTTAGATTCCCTAATAAAATTGTTAGTCCCATTACAGAACTGACAAAGAAAATAATTTCTATCTCAGAAAAAGATTACGATCAGAAATTAATCATTACATCGAAAGATGAAATGGGAGATCTTGCAAGAGCATTTAATGTTATGGTTCAGAGGATAAAAGAATATGACGAAACGAATTTGGATCAGCTTCTTTTTGAAAAGAAAAGGATGGATGCTATTGTAAAGAATTTACAGGATGGTGTAATAATCCTTGACGAGTATAAAAAAATAATTCTAGCAAATAATCCTTTGGTAAAATTAGCTGGTTTAAAAGAAGAAGAAGTTATTAACCGGTACGCACCCGATATTGCAGCAAGGAATGATTTAATAAGGACAATGATATCAAGCCTAATGGTTGAAGGAAGTGAAAATAAAGAGGAAGAAATAAAGCCAATCAAAATCATTTTGGGAAACAAGGAAAATTATTATTCAATTGAACATATTGCGGTCGAATTAAAATCAAGCACAAATAATAGAAACAACTTAGTCTGTTATATAATAATGTTGAAGAACATTACTTTATTTCAGGAAAGAGATACTGCTAAAACAAACTTAATTGCGACTGTATCACATGAGCTAAAGACCCCGTTATCTTCAATTAATTTGAGTTTAAAATTGCTGGAAGACAGCAGAATTGGTAATATTAATGAAGAACAGAGAGGGTTGCTAAATTCAATTAGACAGCAAAGTATTAGACTTTCGAAAGTGGTTAATGAGCTGCTAGACTTCTCACAAGCAGAAACAGGAAATATAAAATTAAAGATTACTGAAATTAGAGCTGATGATATAGTTGAGCTTGCTGTAGTCGCATTAATGATGTTTATCTCGGAGAAAAAAATACAATTTGAAACAATGGTAAGTGAAACTTTACCCGCTATCAAAGCAGATCTGGAAAAAACTGTTTGGGTACTTGTAAATATCATTAATAATGCTATTCGATACTCACCTGAGGGAGGAAGGATAATAGTCAAAGCTGAAAGTGAAAAAGAATTTATTAAAATTGAAGTTAGTGATGAAGGACCGGGAATTTCAGCGGACGATTGTAATAAAGTATTTGATAAGTTTGTGCAAGTTGGAAATAGAGCTTCAAAAGGATCCGGATTAGGATTGGCAATATCAAAGGAATTTGTAGCTGCACAGGGTGGAAAAATTTGGGTAGAGAGTATTTTGGGAAAAGGCAGTAAATTTACTTTTACTCTTCCTATTTCTAATAAAAAGGAACAAAACAGATAAACTAACTAAGCAGATTTTCTTCTTCCTCAATGTTATCAGTTCTTTCAAGAATTGATTGCGGTAGAGATTTAGTTGTTTTTGCACCAAGCTTCCTTATTTTTTCAGCGCGGAAAACAAGATTCCCGCTCCCCTCATGCAGCTTTTTCATTGCTTCAGCATAACTTGCTTTTGAAGCATCAATTTTATTTCCGACATTGACTAAATCTTCAACGAAACCGACAAATTTATCATATAAAGCTCCGCTTTGTCGGGCAATTTCTATGGCATTTTTGTTTTGATTTTCCTGACGCCAAATGCTTGCAATAGTTCTTAAGGTAGCCAGCAATGTTGAAGGGCTGACAATAACTATATTTTTCTCAAACGCTTCATTGAACAATCCGGCTTCATATTGAACTGCAAGGCTAAAAGCAGGCTCAATGGGCATAAACATCAAAACAAAGTCCAGGCTCTGTAACTGATAAAGATTTTGATAGTTTTTTCCGCTTAATCCTTTAATATGATTTCTTAATGAGGCAATGTGTTCCCGCAATGCATTAGACTTTTCATTCTCTGATTCAGCTGAGGAATAACGTTCATATGCCACCAAAGAAACTTTAGAGTCGATTACCATATTTTTATGATCAGGCAGGTTTATGATAACGTCCGGTTGTAGTCTTTTTTTATCTTCCCCCGTATAACTTTCCTGAACAAGATATTCTCTGCCTTTTACAAGTCCTGATTTTTCTAAAATACTTTCAAGAATGAATTCACCCCAATTACCTTGAGTTTTTGCCTGACCTTTTAGCGCATTAGTAAGATTTGTGGCATCTTTTGTTATTTGCAAATTCGTTTCATATAGCTTTTTAATTTCTACCTCTAGAGAAAATCTTTGCTTTGATTCTTTATCATAGGTCTCTTCAACTCTCTTTTCAAATTCTTTGATCTTTTCGTTTAACGGTTTTAAAATTTGGTCAATGTTTTCTTTATTTTGCGCAGTAAATTTTGTACTTTTTTCTTCAAGGATTTTGTTGGCAAGGTTTTCGAATTCTTTTACAAATCTTTGCTGGAGTTCTTCTATTTCCTTTTTTCGTTCATCTAATTTTTGGATAAGATTTGAATTTTCAGTCTTTAATGTTGAGGATAAAGAATTTAAGTCTAAGACTTTGGCTCTCTCTGACTTTAGTTCATCAGAAGATTTTTTTATCTCATCAACAAGCATATTATTCTTCCCGGTAAGCGTCCCTATTTCTATTTTCAAGTAATTGATTTGATTTTTTATATCATCTCCTTCTGATGAAGAAATTCCTCTTGTGTTTTCTATTTTAGACTTTAGGATTAGCCAAATTGATATCGAACCAATTGCAATTCCGGTTATTAAGAATATTATCTCCATTATTTTTTTCCTTTTTTGATCGTATTGTTGAACACTTCACCGCAAAGTCGCTAAGACGCAAAGGAATTATTGAAGTTTTGTTCTTTTTTCCACTTGATTTAATATGATGTCCTGTTTTACTAACTCAGCAATTTTTTTTATATCACTGTGAAGCAGTCTATCACCGTTTAAAGGTTTGATAACTTTTCTGATCTCATTATATGCAGCTGTAGTTCCAATTCCAGGTTTCAGCGGTTTGAGAAATTCTAATGCTTGCGCCGCTGTTAATAATTCAATAGATAAAACATTTTCCAGATTATGCATTATGCGAAAACATTTTTGAGCAGCTATTGATCCCATAGAATTGTGATCCTCTTGATTTGCGGAAGTAGGAATTGAATCAACACTCGCAGGATGTGCTAAAACCTTATTCTCGGATACTAGACTTGCAGCAGTATATTGTGCTATCATTAATCCTGAATTTAACCCGCCGTTGTTTGCTAAAAATCGAGGCAAACCACTTAGTGCTCCGTTTACCATTCTTTCAGTGCGTCTTTCAGATACATTTGCCAGTTCGGATAACGCTATGCCCATAAAATCCATTGCCAATGCCATTGATTGACCATGAAAATTCCCGCCCTCTATATGTTCATTGGTATCTGAGAATATTATCGGATTATCATTTACTGAGTTAATCTCAATCAAAACTCTTGAACAAACATAATCAATAGCATCTCTCGAAGCTCCATGAATTTGGGGTACACATCGAATTGAATATGCATCCTGAACCTTGTCATGATGTTTCAAATGTGACTTCCTGATTTCGCTATTTTTAATTAGAGCAAGAATATTTTTTGCAGTTGATATTTGTCCCGGAAAGGGGCGAAGTAAATGGATTCTTTCGTCAAATGCTTTATCTGTAGCACGAAGTGCCTCATGCGCCATAGAAGCAGAAATATCGGCAAGTTTATTTAATTTTCTCGCCCGAATTGAAATATAAGAAGCAAAAGCAGTCATCATCTGAGTCCCATTAATCAATGCTAAACCCTCTTTAGCTTCAAGAGTAACGGGAGTCAAATTATATTTTTTCAAAGCACTGATGGAAGAATGCATTTTATTTGATGATTCTGATTCATCATTAATATTTTTTATAATTTGTACTCTTCCCTTCCCTATCATTGCCAATACTAAATGGGCAAGCTGAACTAAGTCGCCGCTTGAACCAACCGAACCTTGTGACGGAACTACCGGGATAATGTTATTATTCATCATATTTAGCAGCAGCATGAGAGTAGAAAGTCGGATACCTGAGTATCCTTTTACTAAAGCATTCAATCTAAGAAGCATCATAATTTTTACAATTACCGGAGGTAAGTTCTCGCCGCATCCAGCTGCATGACTTAGGATTAAATTCTCCTGCAGTTTCCTTATATTATCTTTGGAGATTCTCACATTAGAAAATTCTCCGAATCCGGTTGTAACGCCATAGATTGGTTCATCACTATTGACCCATTTCTCGACCAAAGCTCGTGAGCGATTAATTTTATTAATAGATTTTTTTGATATTTCTACAATGGGGTTTTCATTTAAGAAATACTCAATTTTATTAAGTGTCAGCGAATCGCCGTCGATAATTAATTTTTTATTTGTCATGGATAATTTTCTTCAATTTTGTTGAATTTTCCAAATTTGCCCGGTAAGTAAGGTAAATATATTTTTCATCATATCTTTTAGATAAAACATGAGCCATTTCATAAATAGCAGCCTCTTTTTTGGAATCTTCAATGTGCAGCTTAACTTTTTCTTCTATAAAAGATTCTTCCATTTTTGAAATTATTTTTTCTTTTAATGTAGTTATGTTAATCCCTCTCGCAGCAGATATTATAATTCCATCCTTGAAATTACTTTTTGTGTACTGAATAATATTTTTATCCTCCACTTTATCAACTTTATTAAAAATTTTTAATTGATTCTTATTCTCGCATCCGAGTTCTTTCAAAGTTTGATCTACAACCGCTATATGGTCTTCATAAAAGGAGTGGGATAAATCTATAATATGCAAAATTATATCTGCATTTCTAACTTCATTTAAAGTACTCTTAAAAGAAGCAACTAGATGAGCCGGGAGTTTTCTTATGAATCCTACTGTGTCGCTTATTAATACTTTATTGTCCTTATCTACTTCAAAAATTCTAGTGGTTGAATCCAGTGTGGCAAATAATTTATCTTCTGCAAAAACAGTTGAATGAGTAAGAAGATTAAACAAAGTTGACTTGCCTGCATTTGTATAACCAACTAATGAAATCCTCAGAAAATCCTTTCTGCCCTGACTTTGAGTATTTCTTTGGGCTTCAATCTTGATAAGTTTTTCTTTGAGAAGGCTAATTCGGGTTCTTATAATTCTTCTATCAGTTTCAATTTGAGTTTCACCCGGACCCTTAGTTCCTATTCCGCCATATTGCTTTGATAAATGCGTCCAAGCTCTTGTTAATCGAGGAAGCATATATTGTAATTGAGCAAGCTCAACCTGTGTTTTTGCTTCTTTGGTCTTTGCACGTGAAGCAAAAATATCCAGAATTAGTCCGCTTCTATCAACAATTTTTCTTTGGATAAGCCGTTCCAAATTTCTTACTTGAACAGGTGAAAGGTCATCATCAAAGACTACGAGATTTATATCATTAATTTCTACAAGAGATGCAATTTCTTCTGCTTTACCTTTACCGATATAATATGCCGGATCAAAAGCATATCTATCTTGAATAATTTTTATTATTGTATCAGCTCCTGCGGTAGCGGCAAGCTCTTCAAGCTCAGATAAATGTTCTTCAACAATTTCCCTGTTTAAATCTTTTGTATCTACAGCAACCAGAATTGAGCGTTCTTTTTGAGGTTTTGGAATTTCTATCATTATAAATTAAATTTTACCTAAATTGTTGATAGAAGCGGACTAATTCTG
>JAJYOQ010000065.1 GCA_021796135.1 Bacteroidota bacterium | reverse complement strand
TATATAGTCATTCGATATTCCAAACTTTAAGGCATTCTCTTGTTGATTTCCAACCTTGGACAATCCGTATATTGCTTCAATGGTTCTTAGAATATTTACATGCGTAACACCATTGCCTTCTTTATAATTTCCGTGCTTTATGTGTGCACCAGCTATTATTGTAGGTATTCTGTTCCTTATTGAATGATCTTTGCTTGCCGGATCGGTTAATCCCGAATAATGAGTTGCATCATCATTCTCGTCAAAAGTAAATATTAAGAGACTATTATGTTTCTTTGCCCACTGATAATATTTATCCAGATTTTTTTCTAACCAGGCATCGCCGTCTTTGACGCTTTGCGGCGGAGTTCCATTATGCATATCATCAATTAAATTTGGAATTACAATGCTTAAAGTCGGCAGCTTATTAAAATCTGACGGAAATTGCTTAAACTGAAGATTTGAAGAAGTCTTAACTGTTTTACCGTTTGGGATATTAGCAAAACTTATCCAAGGCACATGCTTCCTTGCATAATATCCTGATAGAGAAATAGTATCCCCGATTTCCGGTAGACTCTCTGAATATCCTTTGAAAGTATATCCCTTTTGTATTAATTGATGTGCAATGTTATCCGAATGAAAAGGATAATTCGAGTTATTAATTTTATCGGGAGTTCCGTCAAAAAACTTTACATCTTGGTTACTGCCTGAAAGAAGCCAAAAATAATTTCCTTCGCTGAAATGCTCTTCGGCATACATTTGAGTAAGGTTTGCTCCTTCTTTAATCAGCACAGAATTTACATATGGAGCTGCCTTATTTCCGACAATTTGATCATAGCTTTTGTTCTCTTCAATAACAATTACAATATGACTATATACTGGAAGTTTAATTGAATTCTTTTGCGAAATTTTTTTTGATGGCAACCCTAAAAACCCAAAAGATAAAATTACTAACGGCATTAATAACAATAATATTCTTTTCATATTTCCTCTGGAATTAAAAATTACAATTCGAAAATAAAAACTGAAAATAAGCTGATACAAATATAAAAAAAGATAATTCTGTATGCTTATTACAAATAATCCTTTTGTAATGTCTTGATCAATTATAAAATAGTTAGGCAATGAATTATTGTAATTAAGACTCGTTAATAAACAAGCAATATATGCAGGCGTATCGCAGATTTTTCGTTACCTTGCGGCTGGTTTACTTTAAATAACAATCCAACTACATATAACTTACTAGAGCTTGTTAATGGCGCTAATGCTGTGATAGGCGAAAGTAATTTACAGGCAGGTAATTATACTCAATTAAGATTATATGTAGGAAGCGGAAGCAATTTAGTTATGAATGGTCAATCTTTTGCATTAACCACGCCAAGCGGAAGTCAAAGCGGTATTAAATTGAACTTAAATGCAACCATTCAGCCCGGAATTGCTTATTTATTGACATTAGATTTTGATGCAAACCGTTCAATTGTTGCTACTGGATCTCCATTCAATCCAAAGTTTATTCTTAAGCCAGTAATACGAGTAGTGGCTACAGCGACAACCGGAATAATCGCGGGAACTGTATCACCTGTTACATCTGCAAATGTATGGGCTATAAATTCTTCAGACAGTGTATCTACTTCTACGGATATTAATGGCGGATTTAAAATTCAATATTTAAATCCCGGAAGCTATTCGGTATATATTTCGCCGCAGGATACTACTTATAAAGACACTACAATAAGTAATGTTTCTGTGACTGCTTCAAATACAACAAGTATCGGAACAGTAGTTCTTTCGCATAAATAAATTTAGAAAATTTATTTAAGGTTTCAAATTTTATGCGATGATTTTGATTAGATTTTTCTCTGCCGCTTGCACCAAATTTATTCGACAAGCGGCAGTGTAAAACAAAATGTGCTCCCTTCATTCAAAACACTCTCAGCCCAAATTCTTCCTCCATGCCTTTCAACAAATTCTTTGCAAAGTAATAATCCTAATCCTGTACTAGATTCTCCGTCAGTACCTTTGGTACTGACTTTTTCTCCAATTTTGAAAAGTTTATTTAAATCATCTTGCTTTATTCCCACTCCGTCATCACTAATGCAGATTTTAACCATACCATCATTACTCAGATCTGATTTTACTGAGATTTTGCCATCTCTCTTTGTAAACTTAACTGCATTAGACAATAAATTCCTAAGTATTGTATCAAACATCTTTTCATCTGCAGAAACACCCAATTTACCGTCTATTTCATTTAGAATCGAAATTCCTTTTTGTTGAGCACGCTGATTAATTGTATCAATATTTCTGGAAACCATATAATATAAATTACATTCTAAAGGTGAATAGTCTATAGAACCCGCTTGTGTTTTTGCCCAGGTGAGTAAATCTTCTAAAAGCTTATAAAAATTTCTGGCTGTCTTGTTAAGTGATATACTTTGCTCAGCAATTTCACTAGCTGAAAACATTTCAGCGCTTTCCGCCATTAGTTCTGTTATATTTAAAATACCTTGGAATGGACTTTTAAGATCATGTGATATAATTGCAAAAAACTTATTCTTAGCCGAAATCATTTCAAATTTTCTTGCATTTGCTAAAGCAAGTCCGCCGATACTGCCTATAATTTTTGATATCTCTTTATACTTATTGATGTACTGCGGGAATGGAATTTCTATAAGCTCAAATACACCCAACTTTTCACCATTATGATGCAGTACAATTATGAAACTATTATTTTGTGATCTCTCACTTTCTATTTCCTCTTTTTGCATTAAATCAAATTTCTCATATTTATCTTTATTATTAGGCTTATATTTAATTTCCTTAGGGGCAAAAAGTAAATTGATGAGATACGATATTTTATTTATAATCTCTTTCTCATCTGTAAGTTCTACAAGTCTATTTATTTCATTAAATACGAGTGCGTAGTCTGCGGCGCGGCTTGAGGCGGCAGCCAGTCTTTCATTATTGGTAATTCTTTCTCTTTCTTCTCTCCACTTGGAAATGATCGAATCTAAAAATAATTTACAATGAGACAAACCTATTGGAAGAATTTCAAATGGAAGCCCCGTATAATGTGACAAATCTTTAATTTGAGGTAAAAAATCACCGGGCAATCCCGTATCAAGGAACATTATTTTTTGGGCTATTTCCCCGAAAAATCTCTTTGCAATATCCGGCTCAAATCCCCAATCCTTAATATGCCTTTTATAACTCTTTAACCATCCGCTTGAAACCAAATAATATTTTTTTGAAACAAAATGCTCGATCATTTCTTTGCTTATTAAAAGTTCAAATGATTGTTCAAGCTGAACGATTTCTGATTTAATCTTTTCTCCAATCTCTCCTTTTTTAGTTAAAGTACACGGGCATCCGATAAAAATTGTATTGGAATAGTCTAAACCTGATTCATTAATTATTTGCTCAACTCTTTCCTCGATTAAATTTGAGCTATTGCATAACGAATAAAAACTTTTAACAGTTACATCGGGATAACTCTCAGAATTAATTATATGAATTATTTCGGGAGCAAAATTATCACAAACTATAATGCAAAGTTTTTGTTCTTCGTTCATGATGATATCATTGGATATTTTCCGTAAACATTAACTGCTTCTGTAATCGATAAAAGTACTTCATCCGGCACCTGAAATGGGATTTCGCCGTGATTATCGGATAAAATAAAACCTCCGCCGGGTGCTGCTTGCCTAATAAGATCCCTGACAATTTGATGAGCACTTTCTTTTGTCCATCTCCGCATTTCAACACCATTTAAATTTCCCAGTACTGTCAGCTTATTCCCGCATGCTTTTTTAATAAGACTGATATCCTCAAAAGTGCTTGCGCTTACTATGGCAGTTCCTGTTTGTATTATGTCATTGATTATAGGGAGTGAATTTCCGGATGCAAAGTGAGTTGCTGTAGGTCCTTTAATTCTGGATAATGTACGCTTTGCAATATTAAATCCGGTTTTTATGTATTTGTCCCTGGGAATAATTGTCGGCGATGAAACTGGGTCAAAATAACATATTGCAGTTGCTCCTGCTTCTAATTGCGAATTTGCCCAATTTACGCAGAACTCTTCATTAACTTTCATTAACCTGTCAAATAAATCTTCATGGAAGTACATCAGATCGAAATATTTGTCAAAGCCAAGCTGCATAACCGGTAGTGAAAATGGCGACATTACTACACCGATTATTGGAACATCTTCTTTTACGGATTCTTTCAACTTTTGTATCGATGACAATACTTTGAGCAGCGGCTTTGCATCATTTATCTTTGGAGGCTGCAGATTTGAGATAGTATCAAAATTTCGTATAAACGGTGATCCGGCATTTGGAGGACCGTCTTCTGAAAAGATAACAGTACCACCGAATGCTTCAATTTCTATTGCCGCATAATAAAAAGCATAAATACAATCATTATTATATTTCTTCCTAATTCTAAGCTGTCCTTCAACTACATTATCGGATTTAGAAAAATATTCTTCAATACTTATTCCCAATTCTTTTGCTCCGTGCATAGTAGCAAAAAGAAACAAAGGAACTCTGTCGGGTTCCTTATGCCCAAGAGTTGTAAGAACTCGCTCCATGGAAGTCATAGTCGAACTTTTCATTTAATTTCCCCCACTAGCTTAGTTATAATCTTCAGTGTTTCAGACGGATCTTTTCCTGTTGCATCGGCACCCACTTCTATCCAAAGTTTATCATCGAATCTGAAAGGAGCGCCCCCGACTATAACTTTGACATCCATTCCCGTAAGAAGCTCTTTCAATTGTTTTATCTTTAAAGCAGAGGGAAGCATAAGCACTGACAAAAGCAATATCTTAATATTTTTTTCTTTAACATTCTTAACTATATCTTCAGCGTTTAGACCATTACCCAAATCAATAATGTTAAAACCTCCGGCTCGAAGTGTCGAATAAATAATGCGCTTTCCCAGAACATGAAAATCTTCAAATACTGCTATTGCTGCTACAGGATTATTATTTTGATTGATATTAAATGAAGGGATAAGTTTATCGATTAATTCCTCGCAAATGATTCCGCTCATATATACTTGAGACAAAGCTACTTTTCCTACTTCCCAGTATTTACCGATATTTTCAAGAGCATTTGTAACCAATTCACTGACAATCTGCATCCGATTATCGTTTTTCTCGAAAACGGAAATTATTCTTTCCGCGCCGGATCGGTCAATTGCAAGAAGAGCTCTTTCAAAATCTATTGTAGATTGTTTTAACCCTTTAATTATCTGTCTGTTCATAAGAAAATAATAATCCTCCTATTGAAAGCAGTTCATATATTTTAGAAATAATGATTTCCAAAACTATTTATAATTTTAACCTGTGGTTGGTTTATTCAGCAAAAACTGAATAACCGGCAGGGATATTTTAATATTTACACTTTAAGGTAATGAGAAAAAAGATATATTTCAATATGGTCAAAGAGAAAAATAAAATAACCAACATTTTAAGAATAAAAAAGCTTCCCTCCGAAAAAGCAAGCTCGTAGAATTGTCAATCTGGCAGTGAATTACAAAATCATATTGTATTCAGCTAAAATTCCGTAAATTTGCAGCCATTAATTTTTTTTTGAATTTTCTCTATTATAATATTATGAAAATCTTGTCACCTAATCATAAAATTTGCAATCGGTATATAATAATCATAGCTAAAGTTGTTGCAGTAGTAATTTCCCTCAGCCATTTCTTGATTGCTCAAAATTTACCGCAATATAATTTGAATGATGTTGTAGTAACGGCATCCAGAGTTCCATTAACATTTTCGGATTTAGCCAGAGATGTTGTTGTCATAGATTCGGAAGAAATAAAGACCCTTCCTGTAAGCAGCATTCAAGGTCTGCTTCAGTATGTTTTAGGAGTAGGTTTAGAACAAAGAGGAATTGATGGAGTGCAGTCAGATGTCACAATAAGAGGCGGAAATTCAGAAGAGACCTTAATTATGATCGACGGCGTAAGTATTAATGACCCTCAAACCGGTCATCATAATCTTAATTTACCCGTACCTTTGCAAGACGTGGAAAAAATTGAAATACTTGAAGGACCGGGCTCAAGTATTTACGGAGCAGATGCATTTAGCGGTATTATTAATATTATTACTAAAAAAGGAAAAGATAAATCTTTGTCTCTACAATATGAAGGAGGGGAAAATGGATATTTCAAAGGTGCTATTTACTCGGCTTACCCTATCGGAATTATAAATAACCATTTAGCTTTCTCGAAGAAAAAATCAAATGGCTATACTCACAATACAGATTTTGATATTACTAATTTTTCTTACGGTGCAACTGTAAATACTAAAGCTGCTTTGGTTAACTTATTTTTTGGGTATGACGACAAAAAATATGGTGCAAATAGCTTTTATTCAACACTTTTTCCAAATCAATGGGAACATACAACAACAAAGCTTTTAAGCTTAACCGGCGAAATGGGAACTTCAAATTTCATATTATCCCCAAAAATTTATTGGCGCCGAAATGATGATAGCTACCTGCTGGATTATACAAATCCGCCTTTTTATCATAATATTCATCAAACAAATATTTATGGTGCAGAACTTCAAGCATCTTTAATTTCAAGAATAGGTACAACCTCATTCGGCGGCGACTATAATTCCGATAATATAGTAAGTAATAATCTTGGCGATCATTCACGTGAAAAAAAAGGTTTTTTTGCAGAGCAGATATTTTCTTCTGTCAATAATCTATCAATAATTGCTAATGGGTTTGCTTATGATTATCCGATAATCGGCTGGAAATTTTGGCCCGGTTTTGATGCAGGTTATAATATTAAGAAAAACATCCGCATCTATGGAACATTCGGAAAAGCTTTTCGCATTCCATCCTATACAGAACTTTATTATAATTCTCCTACAAGCATGGGAAGCCCTAATCTTGCTTATGAAGAAACTACTGACTTTGAAGTTGGTATGAATTTTAATCAGTCGTTTTATGATTTGAAAATAAGTTTGTTTAACAAAGAAGGAAGAAATCTAATCGACTGGGTAAGGCAAAACACATCTCAACCCTGGACAGCTACTAATATCACAGCTCTTAATACAAACGGAATTGAAGTTAGTTATATGATTAATCCGAAAATATTAATTCGTGATTTTCCGATTAGCCAAATTAATATAAAGTATTCATATTTAACTTCCGGTAAGAATACAATGCAATATCAATCCCAGTATTTGCTTGATTATCTAAGACATCAATTAATTATCGGCGTTAATAATTCATGGTGGTTTGGTATTCGGCAGAATTGGGAATTTCGTTATGATGACCGGGTAAACTTTGAAAATTATTTTTTAGTTGATACTGAATTATCAAAGAACTTTAATAAGTTTGAAATTTATATGAAGGCAACCAATCTATTTAATAAGACCTATTCAGAAATAAGCGGAGTTCCTTTACCCGGAAGATGGATTACTGCCGGTGTTCAAGAAAATTTTAATCTTTAGCAATTGATTATTGCCCTAAGTTTAAGAAATTTATTTAATATATTATTTTTATCTTTCACTTTCTAAAAAATCAAATTATTTATTATGGATTCCTATCAATTCGATTTTCTGATTATCGGCGGCGGCTTAGCGGGACTTTATTCAGCTAACTATGCCTCAAAATTCGGAAGAGTCGCTCTAATTACAAAATCAACACTGGATATTAGTAATTCTTATTGGGCTCAGGGGGGAATTGCAGCCGCAATTGGCGTTGATGACGATACGCGTTTGCATTCAATTGATACTATTAAAGCAGGAAGGGGATTATGTAATCCGGATGCGGTTAACGTTCTTACTAATGAAGGCAAAGAACGAATATTAGAACTTCTTGAAATGAATGCTCCATTTGATATGGAAGGAGGTTTTCCTGCTTTAGGTCTTGAAGGCGGTCATTCCAGAAGGAGAATTCTTCACGCTGCGGGAGATTCAACAGGCAAAGAAATTGTTAAATATTTTATTGAAATAGTGAAAGAAAATAAACTAATATCAATATTTGAAAATACTTTTGTTTATGAACTGATTTTAAATGAGCAAAAATGTTGCGGTTTGTTTGCATTCAATATTACTAATGACAAAAGTGCTCGATTTATAGCTTCAAATACTATAATTGCGGCAGGCGGTGCTTCGGGAATCTTTAACCGGACTACTAATCCATCTACTTCAACGGGTGATGGAATTGCTCTTGCGTATAACTCAGGAGCTTTAATTGCCGATATGGAGTTTATTCAATTTCATCCAACGTCATTTTATTCTGAATCAGGTGATACTTTTTTAATTAGTGAAGCAGTCAGAGGAGAAGGGGCATATCTCCTTAATGAAGGAGGCGACCGCTTTATGAAAAATTTAGATCCTTTAGGAGAGTTAGCTCCTCGCGATATAGTGGCTTCTTCAATATTTAATGAAATTGAATCGCATAATGCAAAATGTGTTTATCTGTCTTTAAGCCATTTGGACTCTGTCAAAATTAAAAGCAGGTTCTCTTATATTTATAATCATGCGCTTGAATACGGAGTAGATATAACAAAAAATTTGGTCCCTGTTGCTCCTGCCGCACATTATATGATCGGTGGTATTAAAACAGGACTAGATGGTGACACCAATATTAAGGGATTATATGCATGCGGCGAAGCTGCTTCGACGGGTGTACACGGAGCTAATAGACTAGCTAGTAATTCGTTATTAGAATGCCTGGTATTTGGAAAACGTGCAGTTGATTCTGCATCGAGAAATAAAATATCTTTTCCATTAATAAATTCCGAAAAAGAATTCTATATTGAGCCTAAAAAAGAATCTGAATATTCCGTTCTTAAAAAAAGAATTGCTTTTTTAATGACTACGAAAGTCGGAATACTTCGAAGCGAAGAAACTTTACAAAAAGCACTAATAGAAATTGAGAATATTGAATCTAATTATATTTCACTTGAGAATGAATTTTACAGCAAACAATTAGGTAATTTAATCCTTGTCGCAAAATTAATGATTAAGGCAGCACTTTTAAGGAAAGAAAGCCGAGGAGCCCACAAACGTAAAGACTATCCTGAAGAAGACCATTCATTATATAACATTATTCAACAAAAAAATGAAAAACCTATAGTTAGTCCGTTCATTATATAATTTATTTATGACAAAACACGATTTTTATATAGAATCAAAGACTATTAATAATTTAATTGAATCAGCTTTACTTGAGGATGTCGGAAGCGGTGATATTACTACTAATTTTCTTATTGACGGAGATCTCAAAACTAAAGCATTTTTAAAAGCAAAGGAGAACGGAATAATAGCCGGACTTCAAATAGCGGAACTTGTTTTTAAAAAACTGGATAATAACATTATCTGGAATCAAAATTTTAATGATGGTGACGAAATAAAATCCGGCGATATACTTGTGAATTTTATGGGCTCTTATAAATCAATCTTAACAGGTGAAAGAACTGCATTAAACTTTCTACAAAGAATGTCCGGAATCGCAACATCAACCTCAAAATATGTTCAAGCTATCAAACATACTAAAGCAAAGATTCTTGATTCAAGAAAAACTGCTCCGGGATTAAGACTAATTGACAAATATGCTGTTAATATAGGCGGTGCTATGAATCATAGAATCGGTTTGTATGATATGGTACTTATAAAAGATAACCATATTAAAATCGCAGGCGGAATTACTAATGCAGTTAATAAAATTAGATCTAAATTGGATTCCGGAATTAAAATAGAAGTCGAAACTTCAACTCTTGATGAAGTGATGGAAGCTTTAAACTCTCAAGTCGATTTTATAATGCTTGATAATATGACTACTGAAATGATGAAGCTTGCCGTCAAATCTATAAACGGTAAAGCTTTAATTGAAGCCTCCGGCAATTTGTCGCTGGAAAGGGTTAAAGAAGTAGCTGAAACAGGAGTTGATTTTATATCAATCGGAGCGCTCACCCATTCTGTTAAAGCACTAGATATTGCTCAATATATTGAAAGCTAAGGAATAAAAAATAAGGTATAACAAACACAAATTATAAATTTGTCGTGCTAAATAATTTTAATAGTTGATTAAATAATAAAATAAGTTTTAATGGAAAATAAAATACTCATAGAAGAAATAGCAAAACTGAAAAAGGAAAAGAATGCAGTTATTCTTGCGCATAATTATGAAATTGATGAAATTCAAGATATTGCAGACTTTGTTGGTGATTCTTTAGGACTTTCACAGAAAGCAAGCAAAACTAGCGCCGACATAATCGTCTTTTGCGGAGTTCATTTTATGGCGGAGACTGCATCTATTATTTCGCCTGATAAAAAAGTATTGCTGCCTGATCTTGAAGCAGGATGTTCATTAGCTTCGACAATTAACGCTGAGCAGGTAATAAAATGGAAATCTGAATTTCCGGATTCGGTTGTAGTATCCTATGTTAATACAACTGCAGAAGTAAAAGCCGAAAGTGATTACTGCTGTACTTCATCAAATGCTGTAAAAATAGTGAACTCAATTCCTGAAGATAAAAAAATTCTTTTTTTACCGGATAAATTTTTAGGGATGTATGTAAAATCAATCACCGGAAGAGACATTGAAATTTGGGAGGGCGCCTGTCATGTCCATGAAAAAATTGGTGATATGGACCTAAATAAAGCCAAAGAAATATATCCTGATGCACAAATATTGATACACCCCGAATGCGGTTGCTCAACTTCCTGTATGTTTAAAGCTTCAAAATATGGCGACACTGAAAATATAAAAATCTGTTCGACCGAGGGAATGATTAACTTTGTCAAAGCATCTAATCAAAATGAATTTTTAATTGCAACGGAAGTTGGAATCCTACATAGACTTAAAAAAGATAATCCCAAAAAGATTTTTCATCCTGCAAGTGAAAATTCAATATGCGAATACATGAAAAAAATAACTTTGGAAAAATTATATAATGCTCTTTTATTGGAACAATATGAAATAAAAGTGCCAAATGAAATTGCTGCTAAAGCCCGCATACCAATAGAAAGAATGCTCGCAATTTTCTAAGTTAATTCATTATTTTGTTAAAATAAGAATCTTAAACTAATGACAGAATGGATCTCAACAACCTGCAAATCAAATGGAATTAATATACACTACACGAGAACCGGCGGTACTAAGCCCCCTTTAATTTTACTTCACGGATTAACTGCAAATGGCGCATGCTGGACTACCGTAGCAAATTTTCTGCAAACAGAATATGATGTAATAATGCCTGATGCCAGAGGGCATGGGAAATCAAGTGCGCCTGACAATGGTTATCTATATGAAGATCATGCAAACGATATTGTCGGTCTTATAAAAGCTCTAAAACTTTCTGCGCCGATTCTAATCGGGCACTCAATGGGAGGTATGACGGCAGCTGTTGCCGCAAGCCGTGAACCTAAACTTATAAGAAGCCTAATTTTAGCTGACCCAACATTCCTGAGTCCAAAAGTCCAGCGCGAAGTTCATGAAAGTGATGTTGCCGATCAGCATCGTCGATTACTAAACACTTCATTTTATGAATTAGTAACAGAAGCACATATTAAACACCCGAATCGATCATTAGCCGTCCTTGAGCATATTGCCAGTGCACGTCTTCAAACAAGCATTAATGCTTTCGAAGTCCTTACGCCGCCAAACCCGGACTATAAGCATTTAGTTAGTATAATTGATGTTCCATCGTTACTTGTATTTGGTGATTCCGGAGTAGTTTCGTTATCTGTAGCTGAAGAATTGCAGCGTCTTAATCCAAGATTTCAAGTTGAACAAATTTCGGAAGCTGGACACGGTCTCCACTATGACCAACCCGAACGCTTTGCAGAAGTCGTCAAATCCTTTCTACTTTCAGTAGACTAATTGATTAAGTTTTAAATATAATCCCGAGCTTATGATATTTTTTCGGAGATTTTAGGGGTTATATTAATTAAAAATTTATCGATAATATATTAAGTGCTAGCACAAAAGATATTTTACTTTTATCAGCAATATTTTTAATTTTATTTAATATTTGAATTGGGTAATTAAAAAATTTATTTATTATGAATTCAAGGGCAAAAACCACCATAACGTCATCCGAAAATTCTTTTTCCCAAATTGATTTTATTAAAGTAGCTTTTATAGTATTGTCATATTTTTTTGCAAACAGGGTATCATTTATTTTCCCTGATTCCGCAAAAGCAATAATGCTTTTTTGGCCTGCAGGCGGTATAGGCTTAGCTTCTTTTCTTTTGAGCAAGAAACGCTTATGGCCTATTTTAGCTGCTTCTTTGTACATCTCAGGAATTACTGCGGATATTTTATTTACTAATCGATCTTTCTTAACTTCTTTTGGTTACATGACAGGGAATATGGTAGAGTCTATCACATGTGCCTGGTTTATTAGTAAAATAAGCGGAAGATTTCAAAAATTCACTCGTATCCGGGAAGTAGCAGCACTTATAATTAGTACAATATTTATAAATGCAATTAGCGCCTGTATTGGTGCAGGAACTGCAGCGCTCACTCAAGGAGCTTCCTTTATAAAGTCATGGGGATCATGGTACATCGCTGATGGTTTCGGCATCCTTTTAGTCGGGCCTTTTATTGTTAGCTGGATAAGCGATATTAAAGAATTTGTTTCAAGTTATCGATTTAATAAAGTTATAGAATGGGCGACTTATTTTATTGTTTGGTCATTTATTTCATATTCCATTTTTTATTATACAAATGACTCTGATATTCTTAGGTTTGAACCATACATGTTGGTTGCGTTAATTGCATGGCCGGCTGTTCGTATGGGGGTGAGGGGTGTTACTGCTGGTCTTCTGCTTCTAATAATAATAGCAATCTTTAGCCCGGCTATTATCAATGGTCCTTCACCTTTGGGAATAATAAATTATAATTACGATCATCGTCTACTAGAATTACAATTATATTTAGCATTTATGGCATCAATTGGTTATTTGATGTCAGCAGGTTATGCAAGTTTAAAGCGAACCGAATTAGCTCTTCGTAAAAGTGAAACTGAATTCCGCAAAACTTTTGAATTAGCCAGCATTGGAAAATCTATAGTATCTATTAATGGCGAATTTATCAAATCAAATAATGCACTTGCTAATATGCTAGGGTATACATTGGAAGAACTTACTAAAATTAAATTGATTGATATTACGCATCCCGAAGAGATTGAAATTATTAAAGAAGGTTTTCGCAATTTACTTAGCGAAAAAATTGAATCCCTTCGTTTTGAAAAGCGATTTATAATGAAGAACAAGAAAATAATCTGGGTTGATACAAACATTATTTTATCTAAAGATCCTTTTGGTAAACCGGATCATTTTATCTCTCATTTCCTAGAAATTTCGGAACGTAAAAAATCTCAAGATATAATTGAGAAGTCCTTGAGAGAAAAAGAAATACTCCTTAAAGAAATTCATCATCGTGTAAAAAATAATTTCCAGAAAATAATTAGCTTGATATCTCTTCAGACTGAGCTAATTGATGATAAAAAAACTCTGGGAGTTTTCTCTGACTTGCAGAATCGACTTTTATCAATGTCATTAATTCACGAACTTATGTATAGTACCGGAGATTTTGAGAATGTTGATCGTAATTATAATTTATTATTCCC
>JAJYOQ010000547.1 GCA_021796135.1 Bacteroidota bacterium | reverse complement strand
GCTGTAAATCAACGAACTTATAACTCCCATTTCAAATCGATTATTGCTATTTTCCCGTGTAACCTTTTATTTATTAATCTCTTATAGAATCTTAACATCTCGTATTCCGGACAGTAGTGAAAAAATATAACTATAAATTAAAAATAAATAGCTCCTCAGGTTGTGATCTTAATATAAACACAGCCGCATATTTTAGTTTTTCACTTTATCGATTAAAAATTTTAATGAAGCTTCAATATTGCTGCCGAGGTGAATTCTGATTACGCGGCAACCGTGATTGTTTAATGAATGAAAATCACCTAAAGCTTGAGCACGTTGTAAAGTTGCAAAACTAAACTGTTCTTCAGGAATCGGCAAATCCATTTTTGAATCCGCAGTAAATATTGCGAATAAACCTTTATTTGCACCGCCTTTATGAAGTTGTCCTGTTGAATGTAAATATCGCGGACCATAACCTAGAGTCGTAGCAACTTTCTTTGCATCGCGTAGTTTCATCCGAAGTGACTGCAGTAATTTTTCTCTGACATCGGTTTTAAGGAAGTAAGCTAGCAAGGCAATATAATCATTCGGATTAGCAATTTTAAAGTAATTGTTCATAAAATCACCAACTGATTTCCTATGTCCCTCAAAAAGCCATTTGGCTTCTATATTACCAAAAATTTTAATTTCTCCTTCATTCACCAATGCTTTTTCATCTCCAAATGAACCATTCATTTTCCAATCGGCGAGAATATTTGCGGTATTTTTTTTACTTTCTGCAACATTAGGCTGATCAAAAGGATTAATACCGATAATTTTTCCTGCAGTTGCTGTTGCGAGTTCCCATCTGAAGAATTCCGCACCTAAAGATGAAATGTCCTTTATTTCAATTCTTGCAACAGGGTGATTTGCTTTTTCTAAAGCAGATAATTTCTTTTCAACCTTGGGATCTTTATCAATGGAAGTGTATATATAAACAAATTGCCTATCATTATTGTATACTTCCGGGTTTCCGAGTACTTCACTTTCGACAGGAATAATACCCACCCCTTCTTTTCCTGTACTTTCTGCAATCAACTGCTCAACCCAATACCCAAATGAATATATTGACTTTGAAAGGACAAAAGTAATTTTATCTCTTCCCTGTTTTTGATTGACTCCCATAAAAGAACCAACAGTTAATGCTGGATTTGAATCTGACGGAATATACGGAGAGCAGCTTAGTTGCAATTGAATTGCGTGGTGAAGCATCGTTTTAATATCAATTCCGATTAAAGCCATCGGTACTAAACCAAAATATGAGAGTGCTGAATACCTTCCTCCGAAATCTGCGGGGTTCTCAAATATGTATCTAAAATTCTTTTTCTTTGCTTCTTCGACTAAAATTGTACCCGGATCTGTAATTGTAATAAAGTGATCGCCCGCTTTTTCGCCGTCGATTGATTTAACTCTATCATAATAATATTTATAAAAACTATCGGTTTCAGTTGTTGTACCGGACTTACTTGAGACAACAAATAATGTTTTTTTAAGATCAATTTTATCTTCAATGTCTTTTATTGCAGCCGGATCGGTATTATCAAGGACAAATAAAGTAGGGAAACCTTTTTTCGATCCAAATGTTTCTCTGGCAACTTCGGGACATAGGCTGCTTCCTCCCATGCCCAGCAGTACAACAAATTTATATTTGGCAAGTCTGATCTCTTTTGCAAAATTAATCATCTCATCAGCTTTAGTTAAGAAAAACTCCATACTATCCAGCCAGCCCATTCTAATTTTAATTTCATTAACTTGATCCTGTTCGAATTTCCATAGGTGAGCATCGCGGGCAAAAACACGTCTGGTAAATTGTTTTTCATCCAAAGATTTAAGAATTGAATTCGCTTGACTCTTTGAAGAAGCAAAGTTTATTTTTTGAATCCCAATGTTTGACCCAAGTATCTTTTTTCTCTTTTCATTTAGATCCTTCATCAACTTATCGTATGCTTCATTAAATTTTTGAATACCTTCATTCGTCAGCTGAGTAGTTATAAAATCAAGATCTATTCCGACTTTTTCCAGATCACTAAATATTTTTTCTGCACTGTGAATGTCTTTTTCTATAGAATTTTCTTCAATTTTCCCATGGTCGGCAAAGGCAGTTATAGTTTCATCCGGGAGTGTGTTTACAGTATCATGTCCTATTAACGGTTCAACATACTTTACATCGTTATAAAGAGGGTCTTTAGTACTTGTGCTTGCCCAAAGCGGTCTTTGAACGCGGGCACCTTTTTCGACTAGTGCGTGCCAGCTCTCACCGCTGAAAATTTTTAAAAAACTTTGATAAGCCAATTTTGCACTTGCAATGGCAGTCTTTCCCAATAGATCTTCGGGGCGTTGTAAACTATTTTGATCTTTTTCTGGTATCATTAGCTGAGCAAGTAGTTGATCTGTAAGCACATCTATCCGGCTTAAAAAGAAACTTGCTACTGATGTAATTTTATCAATAGGTTTTCCCTCGGCGGCTCTCCTTTCAAGGGCTTTGAAATATGCTTTAGCCACAGCTTCATAACTTTGAATTGAGAACAACAAAGTCACATTTATGCTAATTCCTTCATAGAGCATTTGTTCGATAGCCGGGATTCCCGCCTCTGTTCCGGGTATCTTTACTAAACAATTTGGGCGATTAACTTTTTTATATAAGCGCCTTGCCTCTATCATTGTCCCTTCGGTATCATTAGCTAAATAAGGAGATACTTCTATACTTACGTATCCGTCCAATCCATTAGATGAATCAAATACCGTCTTTAAAATATCGCAGGCATCCTGCACATCTTTTACGGTCAATTCCTCATAAATTTCAGCGGCAGATTTTTTTTGATGAACAAGTTTGTTTATTTGTTCGTCATAGTCGCTGCTGCTAGTAATTGCTTTATTAAATATACTTGGGTTTGAAGTAATACCTCTTAATCCCTCTTTTACAACTCTCTTTTTCAACTCTCCTTTTTTAATTTTTTCTCTGGTTAGATTATCTAGCCAATAACTTTGACCGTAATTAATTAAATTTAATAGACTATTCATTTTTTCTCCTTGAATTACTTATTTCGAACATTTAATTCTATATTATTAAAAATATATTTACAAAAAATCACTTTATAAAATTACTTAAAATTAACTATCTATTGATTAATATTATGTCCTCTATATCATCTTATTGAACGATATTATATCGCTTTTTCAATTAAAAGCGGAAATC
>JAJYOQ010000064.1 GCA_021796135.1 Bacteroidota bacterium | reverse complement strand
AGAGGTAGAAGATAAGTACTACAAATCTGCTATTTTTGTTGATACACCCACAATATCAAATTTTTCTTTTTCGAAAAGTTTAATCAAATTTTTATCGCAAATATCTGAATTGATAAAATTTGCTTTCGGATTAATATTCTTTTCAAATCCCGTTGCTAGATTATCAAGAATAAAAACTTCATTACCTTCGGCAATAAATGCATCAGATATGTGGGATGCTATAAATCCGGCTCCGCCTGTTACTAGAATTTTCACTTTTTACTCCTTATATAAATTGTGTTTGTAAATATATTGTTCAACTTTTGCTGGGACCAAAAACTTAATCGGTAAATTATTCTTAATTCTTTCTCTTACCTCGCTTGAGCTGATTTCTATTGTGGGTGTATCAACAAAAATAGCAGATTTGTAGTACTTATCTTCTACCTCTGGCAATTCAGATAATTTTCTTCTTAAAACTATTAGCTTTGATAACATTAAAATATTATCCGGATTTTTCCATGTGCTAAATTTTAATATATTATCAAAACCTATTATTAATTCAATATTATCAAATTGTTTTCTTAAGCTAAATAGCGTGTCAATGGTATAGGATATTGCCTGATTTTCAATCTCAATCTTAGAAAAATCAAAATATGGTATATTTTTAATAGAGAGTTTTATCATTTCAAGCCTATGTATAGGGCTTATTGTCGGTATCTCTGTTTTATGTGGTGATATTAATGTCGGTATAAATATAATTTTATCCAAATTCCGTTTCTCTCTTACGGCTTGAGCAGTAATCAAATGACCGATATGAATCGGATCAAATGTACCCCCGAAGATCCCTATAGACCTCATTTAAGAAGTTCCTTATATTCAATAAATAGATGTGTGAATTTTTCATGCATTGATTGGCTGCAATAGCTTAGGCTTTCCTTTTTCGATAATTCTGTATAGAGATTCCTAAAATCATTTAAGTCCTCAACTATTAAGAAATTGTCCATAACATGTAAAAAATTTTCATGTTGATTGACTTGTTGAAGCAGTTTTTCATATTCTATTTTATTCCAGCTGATCTTTTCAAATAATTCCAGATTGAAGGAATTAAATCCAAGAAAAGTAACTCTATTATTCGGCGCTTTCCCTATTACAATATTCTCATCATCTTTACTAAGTAAATTAAAAATTTGCAAAATGTCATTTGATGTAATTCCGATAGCATTTGAAAAAATTATTAAATTATTAGCATATTTGTTTGAATATTTTTCAAATAGCGACTTAATGTAACTATGCTGATTTGATGTATCGGAGAAAAACCCGTATGACTGGTCTTTGAAAAATTCTGTTGTAATGAAATCTAAATCTTTGTTGTCAAAGGCAAAGACAGATGAAAAATCTTCTCTAAGAGAAAAAATAATTTCCATACTATTTAATATTAATGTTTCATTGAGAAGCATAGTATTATCAACATTGAACCCTTCGAAAGTATTTAAATCATTCGGATTCAGCTTAGGCTCTAGAGATAACAAGTAAATAATTGAATCAGATTTCATCATTCTAGCTTTGAATGGATATGTAATAAATTGAAAATGAACTGCCGATAATATTCAACATCATTTGAGTAAAAAATTTTACTGGACCCTGAAGAATTTTTTAATTCCATTTTCCTAAAAGCTAAAGTTGTAGATGCACTAATATATGATTTACGAATGCTTTCATCAACCCAGCCGGATTTATTTCTTTTGCCGGAATTTAAAATTATTAAATGTTCAAAAGGTATTAAACCGTTCTTGTATTCATCATATAATTCATTAAAGATTATTTCCTTCTCGGAATTAATTGCTAAAACATAAAAAAATATAAAAACTAAAATTGTAATTAACATGAATAAAAATCCTATTGAAGTAGTTGTCTCCATGCTGACGCTTAAATTCCATGCAAAATGAATTACTATTGCGATGGTCAATCCGGTAATAATATAGAAAATCCTATTATTACTGGATTTCAATTTTGAATATCCAATGAAAGCTCCTAGAGTACCTGTAGAGACACAATGCATAACTCCGGAAAATAATGACCGGATAACTACAATTGAAATCCATTGAGAAAAACTATGTCCATATGTGACAAAATAAAAGAAATTCTCTGTCATACCGAATCCAAGTCCGATAGCGCCGCCGTATAGTAACCCGTCGGTTATAAAGTCAACTTTCTTGTTTGAAAATGTGAAAAATAAAAAGCATCCTTTTGTAATTTCTTCAATGTAAGGTGCAACCACAATAGTGCTGAGATGATTTAACTTTATCGGGTTTTTGATAATGACAGAGAGGGATTCGGATATTATTGCACTTCCAATAATAGCAAAAACAATTGACCCTACTGCCCCCCATGTAAAAAATCGAAATACTAATTTGAATGGTTTTCGGTTATAAAAATCAAGCTGCCAAATGATTATTAAGTATAACATCATTGGGACTATTGCCGCTATGAGGGATGCTAAATATAACATTATTATTTTTCTTTTAGCCAATTCATAATTTCCCCTAATGACGGTCTTATCCCAAAAGATAATATCCCTATTCTAAAAATCTTTGCAGATACCTTTATAACAATAAAAATAGAAATTAGCATTATGAAACTTGAAATTATTATTTCAGAGAATGATACACTTTCTACGTTAAATTTTAATATCATTATCGAAGGTATCGTAAATGGAATGTAAGAAAGGATTTGTACGAAAATAGAATTCGGATTTTCAATTGCCGGCACTGAAACAGATATTGGAAGAATTAGGGCTAAACTTAGATAACTTGTTATCTGTTGGGCTTCATGCTCAGTATTAACAATTGAACCAATCCCCACAAAAATTGCTGTGTAAAAAATAAACCCGAGAACAAAGTAAAAAAACATTGGTAATAAATTATGAAAAATTTCAGCCGGTAATCTTAGAACAGTGGTTAATATAATTCCGAAAATGCTCCAGGTAATTACTTGTGCTATACCGAGTGCTGTAAAACCAAAGACTTTTCCTGCAAGAAGCTGACTTGAGGTGCAGCTGGAAACTAAAATTTCAATTATTCGGTTTGACTTTTCTTCAACTAAACTTCGGATTAACATTCCGCCCGACGATAATATCATAGTTACAAAAAGAATTATATATATAAAAGAACGGTAAAATACACTTAAAAAACTACTATCGTTATCGCTCTTGGTCTTATTAATTATGCCTTGGGTTATTTCTGTTTTTTCTGAATAAATATTTATTAAATCAGGATTGATATTAACCGGGGGAAATAACACCCCTAATTTGACTCTGTTAAACGCTGATTGGAACCTGCTTAAATCTAATGAGCTTGCACTTTCTTTACTGCGATACTCAATTAAATCTGATGTAATATTCTGACCTTTTATTAATAAATATCCGTCTATCCTATTAGATAGCACTAAAGAATCAGCTGCAATTTCATTTGTCCCTTGATTAGATAACAAATTTAGTAAGACATAAGCAGGTTGTCCGTCTTTAAGTTTATAATTTTCAAGAATATTTTTCATGCCGGTATAAAAAAATGATGTGCTGTCTACAATACCGATTACTTTTGTTGAATTAGAATTGTAATCTGATAATAAAGATGGGCCTGCACTAAATAAAATAATTATTATTGGTGTTAATAATAAAGAAATGAAAAAAGTCTTAGTCTTAACTTTTCCCCAAAATTCCCAGCCGGCAACAGCCAAAATTTTATTCATAGTTTATTCTGAACGCTGTTTAATTAGATCAATGAAAATCTTATTTAAGGACGGCTCAACTACAGAGAAATATTTAACATCAAGTCTCTGAACAATTTGTCGCAAGAATTCTGCTGGATTTATACCTTCTTTTAACTGTATTTGGGCTGAATTCATATAATTTTCAATATGATTAATACCTGGTAATGAATTAATAAATGAACTATCTCCGCTATAATCAATATTGATGTAGTTGCTTCCAAATTGTTTCTTTATATCAATTAATTTTCCGCTTAAAACTTCTTTGCCGTTATTTATTAAAAGTATATCCGAGCATAGTTTTTCTGCTGTTTCCATTTGATGGGTTGATAGAATTATTATTTTGCCCTGATTTGCAAAAGATAATATCTCCTCTCTTATAATTTGCTGGTTAATCGGGTCAAATCCGCTAAACGGTTCGTCCAAAATTATTAAAGATGGGCTGTGTATTACAGAAATTATAAACTGAATTTTCTGCTGATTTCCCTTTGAGAGTGTTTCAATATTTTTATTGTAATAATCTTCTATGCTGAATTTTGCTAACCATTTTTTAGCTTCAGATTTGGCATCTGATGTTTCCATTCCCTTCATCTTAGCAAAAAAAAGAATAACATCGATAATTGTATTTTTTCTATATAATCCTCTTTCTTCAGGTAAATAGCCGATTTTGTTGAAGAAACTATTATCTATTTGTGTACCATTATATTCAATTATCCCTGAATTTGGTTTAATTATATTTAAGACAGTCCTAATAGTGGTCGTTTTACCTGCGCCGTTAGGACCTAATAACCCGAAAATTTCTCCTTTTCCAATTGAAAATGACAAATCATTTACTGCTTTAATTCCTTTGAAATCTTTTATCAAATTTTTGACAATTAGCATCAAATAGTCAGTTGAGTTATTTTTATAATTTATATAATGATATTAACAAATATATTATGTTAAGCATATAATTAAAATTTATCAAAGAATTATATTAAATAAATGAAGTTCTGTAGTCAAAAATAGAAAAGTGCTAGGCGTAAAAAAATTTGATTATCAATGACGGTATGTCTATATTTTGGCTTGTTTTTTTCGTCTTTTTGAGAACCGCTATGATTATTAAGATTTCTAATTTAAGTGATGGCGTTCATTATTATAATTTTGAAGAATCAGCAAAAGACCTCAATATAAATGATTTCTTTGTTGGTAATGTAAACGTTGAGATAGAATTAAGCAAAACACGCAGTCAAATTGTTCTAAATGCAAATCTATCGCTAAAAGCAAATTTTGAGTGTGATAGATGCAATTCAGAATTTGAACAAAATGTTGTTACGCAGTATAAAATGGTTTATTTTTTCGGAGTAGAACCTGTTGAAGATGGTTCTATAGGTATTACATACTTACCATTAGATGCTGATAAAATAAATATTGATAATGATGTTAAAGACTTCGCTATACTTGCGGTTCCGATGAAAAAATTATGCAGTGAAGATTGCAAAGGTCTTTGTATTAAGTGCGGTAAAAATCTAAATGAAGGCTTATGTAATTGTTCTCAAACAAAAGTTGACAGTAGATGGTCGCCGCTCAATGAATTAAAAAATAAATTGAATAATTAACAAAATATAACGGAAAAAATATGCCAAATCCTAAAAGACGATGGTCAAAAAGCAGAAGAGACAAAAGAAGAACACATTATAAAGCGTCTGCGCCTTCTATGGGAACCTGTTCGCATTGTGGTGAGTTAAAATTAACACATCGCGCTTGCCCTTCCTGTGGATATTATAATGAACGCTCAATGTTTTTGCCTAAAAGCTAATAATACCCAAAACCTTTTCAATGCACAATCCTGAATCACAAAATCCTATATGCAGAATTGCTGTGGATGCAATGGGGGGTGACTTTGCTCCCCGTAATGCTATTACGGGTGCAATACAGGCTTTTGAAGAAAAAAAAAATTTTGAACTTCTATTAGTTGGGAAAAAATCTGCTATAAAGGATGTCATTTTCAAAGACAAACTCAACTTTGATGAAAATAATATAATCCACGCTGATGATGTTATTGAAATGGCTGATGTTCCGGTTAATGCAATTAAATTAAAACCAAATTCTTCT
The DNA here is from genome assembly GCA_021796135.1 of Bacteroidota bacterium. Next base: position 7,799 of record JAJYOQ010000064.1, on the reverse strand, counting down.
ATAGTAGTCGGTGCAAATTTAGTTAAAGACAAAAAAGCCGATGCTTTTGTTAGCGCCGGCAATACCGGAGCAATGATGGCTGCTTCAACTTTAATTATTGGCAGAATCCCGGGTGTCGGCAGACCGACAATAGGACAGGCAATGCCGAATGAAGCTGGCGTGTCTATGTTGTTTGATGTCGGCGCAAGCGTTGACTCTAAACCGCGTCATCTTCTCGAATATGCTATTATGGGAACAATTTTTACTAAAGAAATTTATGGAGTAGAAAACCCCACTATCGGAATATTAAGCGTGGGAGAAGAAGATACTAAAGGCAATGAATTGTCTTTAGCTGCTTCTGAATTAATTAGAAAAACTAATCTGAATTTTATTGGAAATGTTGAAGGAAGAGATATTCTCAAAGGAACGGCTAATATAGTAGTTTGCGACGGGTTTGTGGGGAATATTGTTATCAAGTTCGGGGAAAGTGTTCTCGATTTTCTAAAGTTCAAATTTAAAACTTATGCTAATGAAGGAATTCTTAATAAATTAAAGATGGGTCTGGTCAAAAGCAGCTTGAAAACTGTTCTCAAAGATTTTGATTATGAAGAATATGGCGGTGTTCCGCTGCTTGGTGTGAATGGGATTAGCATTATCGGACACGGTTCTAGCACTCCCAGGGCTATTAAAAATATGGTTATCCGTGCTCATGAAATGTATGAAAAAAAACTAATTGAAAAAATTGAAAATTCAATAAAAAATTACTCAAATATAAACTAATTAATATATAATGGAAAAAGATAGAAAATTTAATGCAGTTGTCACAGGCGTCGGTATGTATGTTCCTGAAAAGATAATGGATAATGCATTCTTTGAAAAAATTGTTGATACTAATGATGAATGGATTCGTACTCGCACAGGAATTCGCGAAAGAAGGTTATTGGAAAATGGTGCAACAAGCGATTTAGCTACAAAAGCTGCTGAAGATTTGTTGAAAAGCAAGAATATGACTGCCGATGAAATTGATGTCATTATTGTTGCAACGGTTACTCCGGATATGTTTTTCCCTGCTACAGCTTGCTTAGTACAAAATAATATTGGGGCAAAAAATGCCTGGGGCTTTGACCTTTCTGCTGCTTGCTCTGGCTTTTTATTTGCTTTTCAAACTGGATGCTCGTTGGTTGAAAGCGGAAGATATAAAAAAGTAATGGTAATCGGTGCCGATAAAATGAGCTCGATTACTGATTATACTGATCGTAATAATTGTATCCTGTTCGGTGATGCCGCCTCGGCTGTTTTAATTGAACCTTCCGAAGATAAAGCGTTCGGTTTACAGGATTCTCTTTTAAGAATTGATGGCTCAGGTAAGAATGCATTGTATATGAGCGGAGGAGGCAGTCTTAACCCGCCTACTCATGAAACTGTTGACAAAAAAATGCATTATATTTTTCAGGACGGCAAAGCAGTGTTTAAAGTGGCTGTTAAAGGTATGGCTGATATCTCTTATGAAATAATGCAAAAAAATAATTTATCTTCTGAAGATATAGCTTATCTTGTCCCTCATCAGGCTAACTTGCGTATAATTGATGCTACTGCTGAAAGAATGGGCTTAAGTAAAGATAAGGTTATGATTAATATTGATCGTTATGGTAATACTACAGCAGCAACAATTCCTCTTTGCCTTACTGAATATTACAGAGATGGTAAAATTAAAAAAGGCGATAAATTGATACTTTCTGCTTTTGGAGCTGGCTTTACTTGGGGCGCTATTTATTTGGTTTGGTCAATTTAATTATGTTAAGAAATAAATTTTAATTTTCTTTATATGTCAAAAAAAGCTTTTTTATTTCCCGGACAAGGCTCTCAATACGTCGGTATGGCGCAAGATCTCTTCGAGAATTCGGTAGAGGCTAAAGAAATGATTAAAACTGCCGATGAAGCTCTGGGATTAAACCTATCATATGTATTATTCTCCGGACCTGAAGATCAGCTAAAACAAACAGAATTTACTCAACCGGCTATTTTCTTACACAGTATTATATTAGCTAATTTAATCAGGACGTTAAATGCCGATGCTTCAGCTGGACATTCTTTGGGAGAATATTCTGCATTGGTCTCAGCAGGATCTCTTCAATTTTATGATGCAATAAAATTAGTGAGAGCTCGTGGATTAGCTATGCAGAAAGCTGGTGTCCAATCTCAAGGAACTATGGCAGCTATAGTCGGTTTGGATCCTAATAAAGTTATTGAGTGCTGTAATGAAGCCTCTGAAGTCGGGCTGGTACAGGCTGCAAATTTTAATGCCCCGGGACAAATTGTCATCTCAGGTTCAATCAATGGGGTGAAAAAAGCTATGGAAATCTGTAAAACAAATGGCGCCAAGTTGGTAAAAGAACTTTTTGTAAGCGGTGCCTTTCATTCTCCTTTAATGGAACCTGCTAAAGTTGATCTTTTAAATGTCCTTAATAATACACCCATTTATGATGCAAGATTTCCTGTCTACGCTAATGTGACTGCTAAACCGGTATTAAATAAAGACGATATTAAAAAATTGCTGGTTGAACAACTTACATCTCCTGTTCGCTGGAGTGAAATTATAACTAATATGATTAATGACGGAATTGAAGAATTCTATGAAATTGGTCCGGGTAAAGTTCTGCAAGGATTAGTTAAAAGAATAAACCCGGATGTAAAATGTTTCGGTATTGATAAATATTCTGATGTGGAGAAATATCTTTGAACAACAAAATTGAACCAAGGGAAATAAAAGGAATTAAGATTGATCCGGCTATTTTTACTTTTAAATTTGGATGTAGATGTAACGGGGAATGTTGCTATTATGGGGTTTATACAGACATGAAAGAACATCAGAAAATAATGGATATTAAAGATAAAATTATCCCGATTATGGATGATTCCCAACCTACTGATATAGAAAAATGGTTCGAAGCTCCTGAAAAGGATGAGGATTTTGAATCCGGAGTCGCTGTAGGAACAGAACTTTATAACAAAAAATGTGTTTTCCTTGATAAAAACGGTCTATGTTCTCTACAAAAACTTGCGCTTGCTGAAAATAAGCACAAATGGGCTTACAAACCATTATATTGCGTACTGTTTCCTCTTACTATATTTGAAGGCGCTCTAACAATTGATGATGACCACATAAATAGATTAAAAACTTGTAATAAACTTCAAGATAAAGATATTTCAATTTATGATGCATGCAGGGAAGAACTAATACATTTATTCGGCGATGATGGTTTTTTGGAGCTTGAAGAATATAAAAAGGAATATCTTTCAAATGAAAGTTCAAAAGAAGTAGCATGAAACTAAAAGATAAAAAAGCTATTGTCACCGGAGGAGCCAGAGGTATCGGCAGAGCTATCGTCCTTGACCTGGCAAAAAATGGATGTAATGTTATTTTTACTTATCAGAATTCAGCTGATGCAGCTAAATTATTAGAATCTGAATGCGAAAATTTTGGAGTTAAAGTATTAGGTATTAAAGCCGATGCAGCATCTTTTTCAGAGGCTGAAAAAACTATTAATTTTTCTTTGGAAAATATAGGTGGTTTAGATATTTTAGTGAACAATGCGGGAATAACTAAAGATAATCTATTGCTTAGAATGTCCGAAAGTGATTTTGATAAAGTTATTAATGCAAATTTAAAAAGCGTCTTTAATTATACCAAAGCTTCAATTAAGCCGATGCTTGGTCAGCGATATGGAAAAATAATAAATATTTCTTCTGTTGTGGCTATAATTGGCAATCCTGGACAGGCAAATTATGTTGCCTCTAAGGCAGGAATAATAGGATTTACAAAATCTACAGCGAAAGAATTGGGATCTAGAAATATTTTTGTGAATGCTGTTGCTCCGGGGTATATTTTGACTGATATGACTGAAAAATTGAATGATAAACAGAAAGAAGCAATTATATCTCAAATTCCGGTAAAAAGAATCGGATCGCCAGAAGATGTAGCAAAAGTGGTTTCATTTTTAGCTTCTTCAGATTCTGACTATATTACCGGTCAGGTGATTTCTGTTGACGGCGGTATGGTAATGTAAAAGTTTTTTTAATTTAATTTATTAACCAAATAAAATAGTAGGAGATACAAATGGACGTTGAAGCTAAAGTTAAAGAAATAATTATCGATAAATTAGGTGTTGAAGAATCACAGATAACGCCTGAAGCTTCTTTTACAAACGATTTAGGTGCTGATTCACTTGATATAGTTGAATTAGTTATGGGTTTTGAAAGCGCTTTTCAGGTTTCTATACCTGATGAAGATGCTGAAAAAATCGGCACTGTCGGTGATGCGGTTAGATACTTAAAAGAAAAACTAGGGAAGTAATTTATTAGGTCGGGATTTGCATCTCGACTTTTTATTTACTCTCTTTGATTGATTAACCTCTTAATTGGTGAGCTTATCGGAGTCTTTAATGGCTGGTCGTAGAGTAGTTGTTACTGGTTTGGGAGCAATTACTCCTATAGGAATTGGTGTTGAAGAATTTTGGGACGGATTAACAAAAGGCAAAAACGGTGTTGGTCCGATTACAAAGTTTGATGCTTCAAAGTTTGAAACTCAGTTCGCTGCTGAAGTAAAAAACTTTGTCCCTGAGAATTATATTGATAAAAAAAGCATTAAACGGATGGATCCATTTACCCATTTCGCTCTTGCTACTTCCGAAATGGCAATTAATGACTCAGGATTAAATTTAGAAAATATCAATAAAGATAGGTTCGGCGTTATTTATGGCAGCGGAATCGGGGGAATGGTCACTCTACAACAGCAGCTTTGGAACTACTACGAAGAGAAAAACCCTCGGTCTATTAGCCCATTTTTTGTAACTATGATGATTTCAGATATGGCTGCCGGACAGATTTCTATCAGATATGGCCTAAAAGGACCAAATTACGCTACTACTTCTGCCTGTGCTACGGCATCTCATTCTATTAGCGATGCTTTTATGCTTATTCAGCGAGGAAGTGCCGATATTATGGTATGCGGAGGAACTGAATCAGCAATAACAGAAATGTCTATAGGCGGCTTTAACGCTATGAAAGCTCTATCAAGATGGAATGACAGATATCTCGAAGCTTCCAGACCATTTGATAAAGATCGAAATGGATTTGTTATGGGCGAAGGCGCGGGTACTTTAATTTTAGAAGAATATGAACATGCAGTTAATCGCGGTGCAAATATTTATGTCGAAATCGGCGGTATTGGCTTAACCGGCGATGCATACCATATTACTGCTCCTGCTCCGGGAGGAGAAGGTGCTGTCCGTTCTATGAAAGAAGCATTGAATGATGCTCATTTACTACCACAAGATGTGGGATATATAAATGCCCACGGAACATCTACTCCTTATAATGATTCATTCGAAACTGCGGCTATAAAAACAGTTTTCGGCGAGCATGCATATAAATTAGTAGTAAGCTCGACTAAATCAATGACCGGACATCTTCTTGGAGCTGCGGGAGGAATTGAAGCTGTCGCAACTGTACTATCTATAAAAAACAATTTAATCCCGCCAACAATTAACCTTACGAATCCTGACCCGGAATGCGATTTAAATTATAGTCCAATTACTGCAACTTCAAAACAAATTTACTGCGCAATAAGTAATACTTTTGGGTTCGGAGGACATAATGCTTCTATACTATTTAAAAAATTTGAGGGATAGTCTTTGGGCAAATTTTTAGATTGGATAGTTGAAAGATTAAAACAGAGAGAAGCTCAGAAAAAATCTAAGGCTATTTCCCGCCTTTTAACTGCAAAAAAATTTTCTGAATTAGAAAAGATTATTGGAATCAGTATAAAAAATAAAACTTTTTTTATACAAGCACTTATGCACCGCTCTTTCCTGGAACAAAATTTCGGATATGATATCTCAAACGAGAGACTGGAATTTTTGGGTGACTCTGTACTAAGTCTTTCGGTAGCAGAATACCTTTATGAATCATTCCCGGAAAAAGATGAAGGATTTTTAACCAAGGTTCGCTCAAAATTAGTAAACCGTTTAGCTCTGGCAGATGCTGCTGATAGAATTAAACTCGCCGATTTTTTATTAATTAGTAAAAACCTTTCAACGAACTTTCAAGCTGGTCAGAAAACAGTATTAGCCGATGCTTTTGAGGCTTTAATTGGCGCCATTTACCTCGATAACGGGCTGGAAGCAGCTCAGCATTTTATTGAGCGTGTTCTAATAGAACCGAACTCGAAAGATGGAGTTTATTTAATTGATGAAAACTTTAAAAGCCAGCTGCTGGAATATGCTCAGGGACAGAAACTTCCTATACCTGCCTACGTTGTATTGAATGAAGAAGGACCCCAGCATAACAGAATATTTTCTGTTTCAGTAACTGTCGGAGATAATATCATTGGATATGGAAAAGGGCGAAATAAGAAAAGTGCCGAACAAAATGCCGCACATGAAGCCCTTCAAAAAATTCATCAAGAGATTAGTAATTTCAAATAATTATTTCTAATTTTTACATTTCTTTTGAGTCTAAAATTCTAAATTTTTAAAAATAATTATTTTATTGATGGTGAAGTTTGCTTAATTTTAAAGACAAAAATTTTATTAACTAAATATTATTGATTATTATGAACCTATTTCCTCACCCGGACAAATTTGAAAACAGGCACATCGGTCCAAAAGACAATGAATTGCCCGAAATACTTAAAACCATCGGAGTTTCTTCAATCGATCAACTTATCGAAGAAACTATTCCAAAACATATAATGCTGAAAGATGAATTAAAGCTTGACTTACAACTTTCTGAGTATGAACTAATTTCCAGGCTAAAATCCCTTGCAAATAAAAATAAAGTATTTAAATCTTATATTGGATTAGGATATTATCCGACTATTACTCCTGAAGTAATTAAAAGAAATGTGCTTGAAAATCCCGGATGGTACACTCAATACACACCATATCAAGCCGAAATTGCTCAGGGCAGGCTGGAAGCTTTATTAAATTTTCAGACAATGATTATCGATTTTACAGGTATGAGCATTGCAAATGCCTCACTACTCGATGAAGGTACTTCAGCCGCTGAAGCTATGATTATGTTCCATTCATTGAGGAAAAATGATAAAGCTAATAAATTTTTTGTTTCTAAAGATTGTTTCCCGCAAACTATAGATATTTTGAAAACAAGATCTAAACCCCTAAATATAAATCTGGTAATAGGTGATCATAACGATGTAATATTGGATGAAGAATTCTTCGGTGTTATTGTACAATATCCCGATTCTAATGGAGAAATATTTGACTATACAGAGTTTTTTAACGAGGCAAAATCAAAAAATATTTATACTATTGTTGCTGCTGACCTTTTAAGCTTATCAATATTAAAATCTCCTTCGGAATTCGGTGCCGATGCTGCTGTGGGAAGCACTCAACGATTCGGTGTGCCGATGGGATTTGGTGGACCTCATGCTGCATATTTTGCTACCAAAGATGAATTTAAAAGACAAATTCCGGGTAGAATCATTGGGGTCTCCATTGATTCTCATGGTCACCGTGCTTTAAGAATGGCTCTTCAAACAAGGGAACAGCATATTAGGAGAGAAAAAGCTACCAGCAATATTTGTACTTCTCAGGTGCTTCTTGCAATTATGGCTTCAATGTATGCTGTCTATCATGGTCCATCAGGCATTTATAAAATTTCTGAAAGAATTTATAAGCTTACAAAAATTCTTGAGCTCTCTTTAAAGGAACTAGGATTTAATCTTATAAATAAATATTTCTTTGATACCTTGAAAATATCTTTTCCTGGTAATCCTGAAAAAATTCAACTTATTAAAA
>JAJYOQ010000546.1 GCA_021796135.1 Bacteroidota bacterium | reverse complement strand
GAAGCCTCTTTTTTCAATAAGAGCATTACCAAGCCGGTAATTGGTTATTATGGAACATTAACTGATTCAAACGATTGGGATATTATAGAATATTGTATAAACAACCGCCCTAATTATAGTTTTGTCTTCATCGGTCAAAAAGATATTATGTTACCGGAAATTGAATCAAAAAGTAACGTATATTTTTTAGGTAAAAAGGAGTATAAAGAAATACCGGCTTACGGAAATTTATTTGACGTTAGTATTATGTTCTGGATAAGAAGAGAATGGATAAAAAACTGTTCGCCCTTAAAACTTAAAGAATATTTAGCAATAGGAAAACCCGTAGTAAGCACTTATATAGAAGAATTAGAATTACTATATAAAGACATTATCTATATTTCAAAAAATAAAGAAGAATTTTTGTACAATCTCGATGATGCTGTCAAAAGTGATAATAAGGCAAGAGTAGTGAAGGGAATGGAAACTGTTAAAGGAGACTCTTGGGATTCGGTTCCGTCATTGGTTGAAAAAATGCTTTAATACAATTTCTTAAATATAAAAAATAATCTAGAACCTTTTAAAATAATAAGAAATATATGAAACAATATATATCAAATAAAATCAGATTACGGTTAGTCGATTATTTTAGGGATACAAATGCGTTAAAATATTTAAGCGAATATCTAAATTCGCAATGGTATTCGCCCGAACAAGTAAAAGCAAATGAATGGGCGAAGCTGAAAAAATTGATCGAACATTCCTACATGAATGTAAAGTATTATAATGAGCTTTTCCATAAGATCGGTATTACACCTAAAGACATTCGAACAATGGAAGATTTCCAACAGTTACCAATTCTTACGAAAGAAATTATTAGAAGAAGAGAAAAAGATTTAGTCGCAAAAAATTATAAAGATTATAAACCAAGGAAAAAATTTACAGGCGGGTCTACAGGGGCTCCGTTAGTCTATTATTTTGACAAGCAAGCACACAGCTCTCAATGGGCGACAATATTCTTGCAATGGATTATTGGCGGATGCATGCCTGGCACTAAAATGGTCCATCTCGGCGGACCGTCTATTACGCCGTCTTTCAATAACATTAAAAAGGATATTTACCGGAAAATAAATAACTGGACATTCTTTTCTTCATTTGAATTAAATGACGACAAAATGGCATCGTGGGTAAATATTATAAAAAAGAAAAATATTAAGTATATGCATGGTTATTCTTCAAGTGCATATTTACTGGCTAAGTATGTTAAAGAAAATAATATCGATTTGAAGTTTAAATCAGTATTTACTAGTTCTGAGCCTATGTATCCGCAATATAGAGAAACCATTCAAAATGTTTTTGGCTGCGAAACTTTCGATTTATACGGTGCAAACGACGGCGGCGGTTATGCAATCGAGTGTGAAAAACATTCAGGTTTACATGTTGTCTCAGAAAAAGCTTTGATTGAAATAATTAAAGATGACAACACGCCTGCCGGTGTAAATGAGTCAGGTGAAATGATCTCTACTGATTTTATAAACTATTCAATGCCGTTTATACGATATCAAGTCGGAGATGTCGCGACTGTCGGACCGGCAAAATGTGAATGCATGCGCGGCACTCCTTTAATTAAAAATATTCAAGGACGTTCGCATGAGTTTGTAAGTACAAAAAATGGGACAAAAATTCACGGAGCGTTTTTTAACAGATTAGTAAAAGGGCATAATTGGATTAGTGGTTTTCATGTAATTCAAGAAAGTAGTGATAAATTGACCCTTTACTTAAAAGGAAATTCATTAGATAATCTGGAGGACATTTCGGAAATGAAATCTATTCTTGAAAAAAAATTTGAAGGTATGGTAATTGATATAAAAAAAACCAGCGAGCTGCCATTATCTAAAAGCGGGAAATACACTTTTATAGAAAATAAAACTTTAAGTTCGGAGGTGATATGAAAATTGGATTGGTTGGATGTGGAATTATAGGACTTTCTCATTTAAAGAAAGTAAAAAAATTATTACCTGATGCAAAAATATTCCTTTGTGACGTTGATGAGATGAAATGTCAAGCATTTGCAGAAAAATACAGCATTGATGGTTTTTATACCAGTATTGAAGATCTTTTGGAAAAAGAAAAACCCGAATCTGTTCACATATTAACTCCGCCGTCATTTCATTTTGAAGTCACTAAGAAATGTTTGGAAGCAGGCTCAAATGTTTTTATCGAGAAACCAATTACAAATACATCGAGTGAATTTAAAACTTTAGTTGAATTAGCAAAAAGAAAAAATAAAATTCTATGCGGTGATTACAGCACATTGGGGATGCCGATAGTTTTAAGGGCTAAAGAAGAAGTAAAAACAGGTGAACTTGGTCGTCTGATTTCAATGCATATTGATTGGGCAGGATCTCCGGGCGATTTCTCAATCCCTTATTCAGATCCTTATCACTGGGCATATAAGTTAAGAGGCGGAATTCTGAAAAATATGATCGATCATCCGGTTAGTGTTGTCTTGTCGTTTCTAGATTCAGTTGATGATTTCAAAACGACTTTTCTTTCCAGAAATGTTTTACCGAATGATGTATATGATCTTGTTCAAATTACCTTTAATAATGATGATCAGATCGGTTCATTGCTTTTATCTTTCGGGCATGGCTGCAATCATCGAAAAGCAGATTTATTGTTTGAAGCAGGAGTAATAACATTGGACTTCGGAAAACAATTATATTATTGTACAAAAGGAAGAGGAAGGCAGAATTTTGTAAAGAAAGCCTTTGGCGGAATATCTGAAGGCAATGCTTATATATTCGGGACAACAAAAAACTTGTTTGACACTTTAACAGGTAAACTTCAGAAAGATCCCGGTATAACCAATATTATGAGCAATTATTACGATGCAATCTTGCATAAGCAAGAATTAATTGTTCCACACTCGCTTATTACGCAAATTGCTTCAATCCTTGATAAAGTATGGGACGAAATGGAAATGGATAAAAACAAAAAGAATAGTTTTATTGAGGAGTATGTAAAATGAAAATATTATTAACAGGTTATACTGGTTTATTAGGCAGGCATGTTGCAAAATACCTCAAAGCCGAAGGATATTGGGTAAGAGTTTTATTACATGCTAAAACAGTGACAAGAAGAGAAATAACTCGAGAAGTTGATGAATATTTATTTGGGGCAATGGATGATGAGAAGGTAATTAGACAAGCGCTTGAGGGCATTGATTGTGTTATTCACTGCGGA
>JAJYOQ010000545.1 GCA_021796135.1 Bacteroidota bacterium | reverse complement strand
TAGTTTGGACAGGTGTTTTGATTATGGTATTTGGCTTTTTTATATCAGTCGCAAGAAGACTGAAAGAGTCGATGGTTTGATCTTGCTAAGCTAAATTCTCTTAAAAATAAAATGCCCTCTTAAAGAGGGCATTTTATTAAAAAGAGGAAAGTACTTTTTCTCTTTATTAACTCAAAGTCACGAAATCACAAATGACAAAAGATTTTGGTTATCTTTAATGTGAGGAATATCTTTTCTGCAAAAACGAGCTATGTTAATTCTAAACATTTTAACGATAAATTTGGGTTAAATAAGATTATCACCTAAGCAAAATCATTTTCTTTGACATTGAAAATATTTTACTGTTGCTAATAGTCTGTATCCTATAAAAATATATTCCAGAGGCTAATCCATTGCCGTTAAACAGAACCTTATAATTTCCCGCAGTATGATTCTTAGTAATTAAATCGGCAATCTTTACCCCTTCTACATCAAAAATGTCAATATCAACAAAGCATTTTTCAGATATAGTATACTCAATAATGGTACAGGGATTAAATGGGTTTGGATAATTCTGCACAAGATTGAATCTTACAGGAGTCTTTAATTCAAGATTTACGATTGATGAAAAAGTGATACTGCCATCATGGTCAATTTGCTTTAATCTATAAGAATATATTCCAGATGAAGAAATTTTGCTATCAATAAAATAATAGGATTGCAAAGATTTGCTATTGCCATGTCCCTGTACAAATCCAACTGATTCCCACTCTTGGGATGTAAGAGTTAGTCTTTGAATTTCAAAACCATAATTATTTAATTCAGTCTGCGTCTGCCATGAAAGTTTTACCTGATTGTTTTCAATAATTGAAGCTATAAACAAAGTAAGTTCTACTGGAAGAGGGGGACTAGTACTATCAACAAGTTGTTTATAAAAGTCAAGTGAGTTGTTATCAGAATCCCATCCCGAACCATTCGTGCCGTAACTATTATATCCGTTGTTATCTTTTCTTCTAAGACTCTGGTTATTATCAGGAGCCGAAATATATTTAGTCTCAGCAGCATTAACTGTACTGCCATACCCTATGAAATCCTTAACATTAGTTACTCCATTTGGATCCAGAACTTTTAGAGTATCTAAGGAACTCACTAATACAACCTTGCCTCCAGTACTTGATAAAGCAATACTATCTATTAAATTTGGAGTAAGAGGTAATTCAGCACCCCCTTTTGTACCTGCTCTCTCTTGTATTAAATAATAACTGTTTGCTTGAATAAAACCGCTTAAAGATGTTGACCGCCAACCTGTTCCATTATCTGTGGCAGGCGCGTATTGAATAGACCATGAGGATAAATTAACAGGGCTCGAAGTTGGATTGTACAAAACAATATAATCCTGCTTATAATACGCCCCTGTATTTCCTCCACCCGGATATAATTCAGCAATTACAACGTGGCTAGCTACTTGGCTAAAATTAGAAATGTTGATCAGAAGAAATGAAACGAGAAACAAAATTAACTTTTTCATAGTACTCCCTAAAATTCATTGGGAAATAGGTCAGTGAAATATTTTCTTGGGCGCTTTTTACAAAAGTTATAAAATAATAGTAGACAAAGGATGCACAAAGAAAGTTTTTGCTTCGACCCGGAATAGATCCCCTATTCCTAACAAAATTTTCCATGATAAAAGTTTTATGTTCAAAAAATCAAAAATTATAATGAGAAAGTCAAATCTTACTCACAACTATTTTTTTAACTTATGTATGCTTAATTTCATTTGTTTTTTTTATCATTTAATCGAAAGGTTACTTAATGACAAAAAAAATTATTATTACCGGTGCGACAGGTTTAATCGGAACGAAACTTAGTAAGGCTTTAATTAATAGGGGTGATAAGGTTATTGTCTTTTCGAGAAATACTTCCAAAGCAAAAACGGAAATTCCGGATGCGTACAAATATGTTGAATGGGATTATGAATGTCTCGAGCACTGGCAGAGTGAAATAAACGGAGTTGATGCTGTTATCCATCTTGCAGGTGCAAATGTCTTTGGCAAAAGATGGAATGTTTCTTACAAAAAAAATATTTTAGAAAGTAGAATCATAAGTACAAGCAATTTGGTGAAAGCGATTAAAAATTCTACAAGTAAACCATCTGTCTTTATTTCATCATCCGCAATTGGCTTTTACGGCGACAAGGGAAATGAAATAATTGATGAAACTTCTTTACCGGGTGATGACTTTCTTGCGTTTGTCTGTAAGAAGTGGGAAGAAGAGACAAGTGAAGTTGAAAAATTTGGTGTAAGGCATGCCGGCATTAGAACTGGGATAGTATTAAATCCTAACGATGGTGCATTAAAACAAATGCTTCTGCCGTTTAAATTATTCTTAGGAGGACCAATAGGAAGCGGCAGGCAATGGTTTCCTTGGATTCACGTTGATGACATCGTCGGAATTTATTTATTCTCATTAGATAATACATTAATTAAAGATGGTGTAAATGCTGCTTCTCCTAACCCGGTAACAATGAAAGACTTTGCAAAAACTCTCGGAAAAATTTTGCATCGTCCATGTATATTTCCAGTGCCAAGATTTGCAATGAAAATTGCCTTAGGTGAAGTTGCAGATGTTGTTACGGCAAGTCAACGTGTCTATCCTAAAAAGTTAATAGACTTTAATTATAGATTTAAGTTTGAAAATTTAAGGGAAGCTTTAGAAAATCTGCTAAAATAAAAACGGGCTGAATTTCTTCAGCCCATTATACTAGTTTTATTTAGCAAAAATTTAGTAGCGGTAATAATCCGGCTTAAACGGACCTTCAACAGGAACGCCAATATATTTAGCTTGTGCCGGAGCTAAAGTATCAAGCTCAACACCAATCTTTTCGAGATGAAGCATTGCGACTTTTTCATCCAAATGCTTTGGAAGCATGTAAACTTTGTTTTCATACTTGCCGGCATGATTCCAAAGTTCAATCTGCGCCAGCGTTTGATTGGTAAATGAATTGGACATAACAAAAGAAGGATGGCCGGTAGCGCAGCCAAGATTGACCAATCTTCCCTCCGCTAGAAGAATTATATCTTTTCCGTTAATTGTGTATTTATCAACCTGTGGTTTGATCGTATCTTTTGTGTTACCGTAATTCTTATTCAACCACGCCATATCAATTTCGGTATCAAAATGCCCGATGTTACAAACGACAGCATTATTCTTCATTAACTTGAAATGTTCACCGGTAACAATATCTCTGTTGCCG
>JAJYOQ010000544.1 GCA_021796135.1 Bacteroidota bacterium | reverse complement strand
TCTTATAAATAAAATCGGTAAATAGGTTAAAAGGAAAAGAGGAGAGTAATTTCAGAAGAAGGAATTGCAAAGACATTTCAAGACACGATAGGAATTACCAAAAATAAACCAAAATTATTAGATAGAGTAAGCATTTATATGCGAGTAAAGCATTATTCACGGAAGACGGAAGAGAGCGGGTTAGTATATAGATATTATGTACATGAGAGCACAATACAGAAAGCAATAAGGCAAGCTGTACAAAAGGCTAAGATTTTAATTTGCGACTCATTTACTTGAAGCGGGTTATGATATTCGTACTATACAGGAATTATTAGGGCATAGTAGCGTAAAAACGACAACGTTAGGCACGTTATCATTTATATACCTAGGCAATGATTCACCATCTTATTTTCAAAGAATAATAGCGTTATGAATAAATCAAAATTCTAAATAAAGAAAACAAAGAGTTAATTCAATAGTATGCGCAAAATAAAAACTATATTTATTATGAAAACTCTAATTTACAAATCAGTTAGTTCAACATTAGAGATTTTTCAATTATAGAGGAAGTAGAATAAAAGTCACTTTTAAATGGTTATGAATATATTGACTATTTTTACACCAAGTGAAAATTTAAATGCTATACGGAGGTATCATGGGTATCTGGTTTAAGGGTATAAAAGATACAATTAAAGGTGCTGGATCGTTTACATTAAACTGGATTATGTCAGGAATTGTTTTAGCACTAATTCTCCTATTAATCTGGGCAATAGTAGAAATTTATAATAGCATTTTTGGTGTACGACACTAGTGGTTAACTAACAACGCTAGGTATAATGGAATTATATATTTCCGACCTAAATAACAAAAAAGATTCATTGTTATAGGATATTTGATGTTTGAAATATTTTTGCTACGCTTTAAGAATCCGAATAATTTTCAGCTCTTCATTTTTTTCGTACTATCGAAGAACAATTTTACAAAGTGCCTAACGCCAATCAAGCGGACGCCGTTTTCGCATTCGGCTTTTGTGCAGTTATTGGTTTTGTAGTTCCGTGTAATGTTGAATGTGTAAAGTAGTTCTGTTAAATAAAATTGTTAATAATTATTGGCAGTGGTTTTTCAGTTCGGCTTTGCTGTTCGGGGCGGACGGGTGAAAAACCACGTCGTTATATGCTCAATCAAATTATTTACGAGGTAATAAAATGAGTGAACTTGAATCCAAAATTTTAGAGGAATTACAAAAATTAAATTCTTCTCTTTCTGTTAAAGAAGTTTATTCTGCCAAACATCCCAAGCCTTCATTTGGTGAATTTGTTGTCGGTGAAATTGCGTCATTAAACAAACAACTTTTAACAGTCTCCCAACAATTGGCAAATATTCAGACTAAACTTGACAAGAAATAGTTTATACTTGATTGGTAAGAAAATACTCTATGTTTTTTTTGGATGATTTCAACAATAAAACTTAAGATGTTCTCGTCTACATCATCATCCATCTTAATTGAACCACAATCAGAATATGCTAATAATGTAAGTCCATTAACAAAATTTCGTAAAGATTCTTTATCGGGAATTAAGAAAGGTATATCTCCAATGCAAGGATTTTCAAAAGAATTTTTAGCCAATATTGGCTCGATTGCCGTTAATTCGACATTACTTGAATATTCTTTAATTAGAACTATTTCTAATTTAATGTCTTCAAACTCAAACAAATCTTTATTGATGCGCCTATTATTTGCATCTGATTCTTTGACTCCCTTATCGTTGAAATATAAAGATGTAACCATTTACCTACTCCGTCAAAATGATTTATATAAAGATGAACTTAAAAAAGAAAGCGAAGAACTCTTTGCCGAATTAAGATCGTTGATAGAATTACGAAATACTGTCATACATTCCTTTTGGGCTATAGAGGAGAACGGGCAAATAAGTCGTGCAAAATATAAACGTCACCTTAGTAAAGATGCTAACATCTTAGAGGATAAGGCAGTAAACTTAGATTCTATAAAAAGTTTACCAAATGATATTTTAGCTTTGATTAAAAAAATAAGTACATTTAATAAAAAAGTTTTAACTTTAATTATAGAGTAAATAAAAAAGCGCATATAACCCGCAACTCAACTTGACCGCTTCTTGCGATTCGGCTTTGTTGCTGTTTTCGGTTTTGTCTTTTTCGTTTAACATTGTTGTTCCAGTTTATTTAGTTATGAAATATTTTCTTAATTATTGGCGTTGTTCTTCTAACTTAACCGTCTGTTTTGGGCGGCAAGTTAGTAGACACGCCGTTAGTGCGTCAAGCGAAGCTTGATGCTTCTTATAGAGTGAAAGTCTCTATTGGGTAAGTATTAGCAGTACATCCATACCGAGTGTTGCATGTATCGAGGAGATAAGAGAAATGCTCATCGAACGAAATACATGAAGCGTACACAGGGAATTATGCAGGCTGTAAGGAAGACCGCACTTCCTGAAACCAATTTAGCCTCGGAAATTGCGATGTCTGTAGACGGCAATGGAATTAACGGTTCAGAAGCCAGCACTTGAATAGTCGTAAAGCGAGAATATTCAAGGTCTACCGTGGTTCGAAGGTGCAGCATGTATAAAGAGAAGCATACAAGAACTTGAGAGACCCTGTAAGTTCCATGAAAGAATGGTAGGCGAAGTCAACCAAAAGAAGATAAGCCGAAGACATGCAGGGAGTCGGATCAACTCATAGTACTCAGAGAACGGGAGAGCCGTTCACATGGGGAAGGAGTTGACAGTGATACGTAACTTGCAAAGGAAACATTAACAGTATTGTAAGGACGGAATAACTAATGCAAACCTCACTGCGAGTAATAGTAATAAGGTAGAAATATTAAATCATGTTTCTGCTGAATGCGGGAACGAGTATCATTGAGGAGCCCGGTGCGGTAATACTGCACGCCGGGATCTGTGTGGGTTGCGCCGTGAAAAGTCTGTGAGATACAAGTGGTTTGAAATAGTCACCATAGCAAAGTTTAGCCGACAGCTATGTACCGAGTCTTGCGTGGGTTATGGTAACATACACTGCGAAGCGTAGACAGGAAGAGTGCAGGCCGGAATAAAGTGAAGAGGATAATTAGTCCCGATATTGATCCAAACTGTGAGACAGCCGACCTTTTCCCTCTATAGGGAAGGCAGAAACAGAATGTCCGATATAGGCAAGGATGTGTTGTTGTCTCCGGGATTCGTACCTACAGCATGTACTCAATGGATTTCACAGGAACACGGGAGATCCGGCATGTTTTGGCAAGGAAGCCAA
>JAJYOQ010000543.1 GCA_021796135.1 Bacteroidota bacterium | reverse complement strand
TATTTCAGTACAAGTTTTTTCCTTTTTTCTTTTTTATTCTTTTAATTTTTTATCGAATTTTTTCTTTTAGCAAAAACTTAAAGATTTATACAATAATATTCTTTTCCTTGTTTTTTTATTATAAAGATTCCGGTTATTTCTTCCTTCTTTTATTCTTTTCTACTTTTATTAATTTTTATTTCGGTAGCTGGATATATAAGTCTAAATCTGACTTAGTTAAAAGAATACTTTTCATTTCTATACTTACTATTAACTTGGGATTATTGATTTACTTTAAATACACTAATTTCTTTATTCGAATTTACAACGGTCTTTCCTCCGGAAATATACAATTTCTTAATATTATACTACCTGTGGGAATTTCTTTCTATACTTTTAAAGCTTTGAGTTATGTTATAGAAATTTTTATTGGGACTATGGAACCTACCGTAAGTTTAAGAGATTTTGTGCTTTATATGTACTTCTTCCCTAACATTCTAGCAGGTCCTATTGACAGAGCTGTTGCATTTCTACCTCAGATAGAGGGAGAACTTGTCCCGACAAAAGAAGATATAGGTAAAGCTGTATTTTTAATAATGTCCGGTTTGTTTAAAAAAGTAGTCATAGCAGATTATATCGGATTAAATTTTGTCGATCGTGTATTTCAAGTACCCTTAAGGTTTACAGGTGTGGAGAATCTTTTGGCAACTTATGCTTACTCTATTCAAATCTATTGCGATTTTTCGGGGTACACTGATATGGCGCTTGGCATTGCTTCCTTGATGGGTTTTAAGTTAATGGATAATTTTAATATCCCTTTTCTTGCAACAAGTATCGCAGATTATTGGCGCAGATGGCATATTTCCCTTTCGACATGGTTATTAGATTATCTATTTAAACCATTGCAAATGAATTTTAGAAGAATGCGGATTTACGGAAGCGCTCTTGCAATCTTTATTACTTTTTTAATTGTAGGGCTTTGGCACGGAGCTAACTGGACATTTGTTGTCTTTGGTTTATTTCATAGTACATATCTGGCAGTATCCTTATTAACTCAGAAATATCGCAAAGCTTTTTATGATAAAGTACACCTAACCGGGACAAAAACTTTAAAAGTTTTTCAAATTTTTGTAACCTTTCATTTAGTGCTTATTACTGCTATTATTTTTCGATCTGATTCTCTCCAAACTGCGCGAAATGTTTTTCATCAAATATTTAAATTTTTTCACGGCGCAGTTTTCTTTCAATGGATTTCAGGTTATACCGAAGTATTTGTATTAATTTTGCTTGGGTATGCACTCCACTTTATCCCCAAATCAGTGGACAATAAAGTAAAAAGTATGATTACGGCTGCTCCTGTATATGTTCAGGCACTTTTGCTTGCATTAATGATTCTACTTGTTGTTCAGATTGAATCTGCTCAACTGCAGCCCGTTATATATTTTAATTTTTAGGATTAATTCAAAATTCTGATATATCTAATTATTTAAATTTTAATAGAAGTAATTTAACAATCTCTTAAATTCTTACGTAAATTATTTTCAAATCGAATATAACTCAAATCTGATAATGCAAAGACAGAGTCAGTATATAAAATTGTCCGAACTACTGGAACTTACCGGATATCTTCTCCCTGGAAAGAACAATAATCAACCCCTAAGTGAAGATTCACTTAATTATTTTTAGATGTAGATCAACAGTTGAATCTTGTCTTGAAGGATGTTGAATTAATTTGTAATTCGGGCGAACCATTTTACTTTTCAAATGCTTCGAATATACAAAACTGTTTGGAATCGTTAATTATTACAAATAGGATTTGGGTTATAAAGAATCTTAAAGATAAAGTACAACCCAGCCTTACTTAATTTTTATAATTTTAGGTTTATGTTTAATACTTTGGGAATAGATGAACCCTTAAAACAAAAAAAAGAGCCGCATTATATGCGGCTCTCGATAAGAAAAATATTTTTCCTAAAAGTTATTTTACTTGAGTAAAATCATTTTTTTGGAAGCAACATTTAATCCTGCGACGACACGGTAAATATAAACCCCGGTACCAACTTGGATACCAAAATTATTTTTACCATTCCACTGAACTGAATAATTGCCCGCAACCTGATTTTCATTAATCAAGGTTCTAACCTCTTGTCCGAGGATATTATATATCGTAATTGTGACTAATGAAGACTTAGGTATAGAATATCTAATTTGAGTTGATGGATTAAACGGATTTGGATAATTCTGTTCAACTGCAAATTTATATGGAACCACCTGGTCATTCTTAACTCCGGTTATTCCGGCAGAATAGAAATTGCCTGAATATGAATAAGATGATGATGTCCCATTACTAACGGATGATCTAACTCTCCAATAATACAATTGACCTGGTTGAAGAGAACTAAGTACTTGGTTAGTCTTACTCAAATTCGGTAATGTAACAGCATTTGAGAAATCTGAATTTGTAGAATATTGTAGATCATACGAAGTAATGCTTGTATCAAAAGTAGGAACATACCAAGTCAGCATAGGATCAGCAACCTGTAGTTTAACGCCGCCAATTGGACTAGCAACATGAGGTACTGCAGCACTTAAAAACGCAGGTGTAACAAAACTTTCTATTGGAGACCATCCTGAAGAATCACCAGTAGTTGTATTATAAGACATGACTTTCCAATAATAAGTAACACCAATAGGTAATGCTGAAGGTATTTGATATGAATTAGTATCAATACCCGAATGTTCAGTATAAGTGCTGAAACTATTATCCGATGTATATTGAACTTTATACTTCAATCCCTGTGGTGATGAGTTGAGATACCAGTTAAGGACAGGTGGATTTGGTTCAACTGTTATACCTCCAATTGGCCACGAAGGGATTGGAACTATAGGATTACCACTTCCTGTCACTACCCAAAAACTATCGGGACTGCAGAAATTGGATGTATCATTAGCTGATCTTGATCTAACCTGCCAGAAATATATAGTATCAACCGGCAATGGGACTAAGGATGTATAAGAATTTCCGCTACCTGCAGGAACTATCGAAGCAGAACTTAGACCACTTATTGTGCGTGAATATTTTATATCATAAACTAGTCCAGATGAAGCAACATTTAAGTACCATGAGAATGTTGGGTAATTTGAATGAACAAGAAGACCACCAATCGGCGCCGAAGGTATTGGAACAACGGCATTACCACTACCAGCAGCGACAATAAAGCTATCTAATGGAGAGAAGGCTGAAGTGTCAGTTCCGTTTCTAGATCTAACCTGCCAGTAATAAGTTGTATCA
>JAJYOQ010000542.1 GCA_021796135.1 Bacteroidota bacterium | reverse complement strand
CAGATGGAATTGATCCTGCGCAATGCCATCATGTAAGAATATCTTATTGCAAAATTGACAATGGAGATGATGATATCGCGATTGGTGCAAGTCATAATGATCCTTCATGGCCGGGACCTGCTGCGAATACTGATATAATTATTTCTCACTGTACTTTCCTACATGGGCATGGATGTTCTATTGGAAGCTATACTGTCGGAGGCGTAGATAGTATGCTTGTAGATAGCTGTACATTTAATGGGACGGATAACGGATTCAGAATAAAATCGCAGCGGGGCAGAGGAGGAGACATAAGAGGAATTACCTACAGTAATATTACAATGACAAATGTGAAATATCCAATTTATTTTTCTGAATATTATCCAAGTATACCCTCACAAACAGATCCATCTCAAACAGTTAATTCTACTACACCTCATTATCACGATATAACGATTCAGAACCTTGTTTCAACCGGCTCACCTTATGGTGGTGTTATTGTCGGAGTTCCCGAGATGCCGATTACTAATATTCATCTTAATAATGTTTCAATTTCATCCTCAGCAGGCATACAGGTTAGAAATGCGAGCGTTGATACCAGCAATGTTAATTTAAAAGTATCGTCGGGTTCGCCATACATCCTTGAAGTAAGTGGAACAGTTAACAGCGTTACGTTTGTTAAAAATGAATTTACGCCAAGCGGATATACATTAGAGCAGAATTATCCTAATCCATTTAATCCAACAACGCAAATAAGATTTAACATGCCCAAAGAATCGGTAGTAACAATCAAGATTTATAATATGCTCGGCAAAGAAATCAAGACATTGATTAGCGGAGAAAAAGCAGCAGGCGAACACTCCGTAACATGGAATGGTACGAATGATAGAGGCATCCAGGTTGCAAGCGGAACATACTTTTACAGAATAAGCACCGGCAATTTTTCACAAGTGAAAAAAATGATCTTAATGAAATAACGATTATTCTGGCTTAAGAAAAAGGCGCTGTGTTTTACATAATTAGTCACCTTACGCAAAAGGTTAGTATTACATAGTGAGAAACCTCCGAGGTTTTCCTAAACCTAGGAGGTTTTGCACTTCACTTCCTTTATATTTGAAATTGTCTGCGTAACATGAGTTAATTAGTAATATGCAGCGCTTTTGTTGTTTTAAATCTCTACGGTTTAGTTTCCTCATGCTTGCAGCTGAGTATTTTATTCATGAATTGTTTTTACAAAGATCATATCTGTCCAAAATAAAATTCCATATAACATCCCAACAAATAGTCGTCAACTTAATATTAAAAATAAATGTGAGTTTATAGTGTCATTTCGGCGAACCTATCGGTAAGTAGGAGCCGGAATCTCTAACTCAATTATTGCAATAAGCCCAAAAGAAATTGTGGCCATTAGAAGGAAAACAATTAAAAGGCATAATAGCAGCCCACGAATTTTATTCGTGGGGAAAGAAATGAAAAGAATACCTTTTAACCGATTCATCGGTTTCTCAAATGCCGTTTTTGTAATGATATAAATTCTTTTTTGTATACAAATTTTAATTTGAATATGATATTGCCTACTAATATTTCGCCCCGCTGAGGCTCTTAGGTTCTTGTTGGGGCAAATGCTTATGGACGAAATTTGATGGATTGTTCTGTAGTGCATTAGATAAAATAATAATCCTGCATAATTTCGCAGGTTATTATAAATTCTAAAATTATTTTTGACAGCAATGGCAAAGATACCTTTCCACCTGCCAATTCTTTCCAATAAACAAAAAGTTGACTATTTTTAAGTAGAGAATAAAAAAGTTCTTATGCTGACCGTTGTTTGGCATTCTAAAATCATTCTCGTTTGTCCTTAATTTTTTGCCCCCGTAGCTCAGTATGGATAGAGCAGCGGTTTCCTAAACCGTTTGTCGGAGGTTCGAATCCTCTCGGGGGTACATTATCATCCGAATATTCAAACTTTCAAAACCTGAAAGTTTGAATATTTTTAATACTATCAACTTTTCGATAAAAGAATTTCTCGGTTATTTCTGTCCGTATTGTTTTTCTGCTAAAGTGAACTACTTAAATAATAATCCTACCAATATTCCCGTTCAGTCACAATTATCCACCTCACAAAAAGTTCGCCTTCGCTGTGATTAGTCTGTGCATCATTATTGTTTCCCCATTTAAAAACCCAAACAACCATTTAGCACAAATCCCTCATACCCAAATGCCTTTTTATTTTTAAATCTTGCGTTATTATTTCTACCGATTTATCTTTCGGCTACAAAAGTAGCCGTATGGTTACTTTTGTAGCCATAATAAAACTAATAAATAATGCTTGTCAACAAATTTTTAGAGAACCTATTTAGCGCGCCAAGTAATGTCTCTGTACTTAGAGTATTAAATGAGCGAGTTATAGGCATAACTGGCAGAGAAACTGCAAGGCTTACAAGCCTTACTCATCGCTCTGCTCTCAAAACTCTTACTACTCTTGAAATGATATTCTAATTAAACTAAAATTCTATTTCAACAGAATTAACTTTTTCGTCTCTACAAAACTTCCCGCCTGCATTCTGTAAAAATAAACTCCACTTGCAAGTTTACTTCCATTAAAATTAACAGAATACCTGCCCGCAGGCTTTTCTTCATTAACCAAACTTGTAACTTCATTTCCTAAAACATCATAAATTTTTAAAGTGACTTTACTGTTCGCTGATAGCTGATAGCTAATTGTCGTACTTGGGTTAAAGGGATTTGGATAATTTTGATTAAGACTAAATTGAGAAGGTAAAATATTTCTGTCCACAGTAATACCTGTTATCACCTCGGATAATGGACGTCTCCAAACTCCTTCACCCCACGATCCAGCAAATAAAAAATTATCACCGAGAGTAAATGTTGGAATTGCGGTATTATCAAAGCCTGTATTTATTGGAGACCAGCTAATTCCATTATCTCTCGAGATAAATAATTTGTTATTGATTCCCGCAAAGATCAACCCATTTTTAATCTCAAGAGACGTTACTACCGAATCAGCAAAACCAATCCTTACCCAATTTGTATCTGGAGGTACATTGCTGAAGATACCAGTTTGTGTCCCTGCAAACAGAGCTGTGCCGACCTTCAGTAACGAAGTAACTGACGTGTCTGCAAATCCGTATGACGTCCAGTTTGTTCCGTTATTAGTTGATCTAAAAATTCCGGCATCTGTTCCTACAAAAAGGACAGTATCCATTACTTCAAAATCATTAATACGTGCAGAAGGCAAACCATTATTTACCTGCTCCCACGTTGCTCCCTCA
>JAJYOQ010000063.1 GCA_021796135.1 Bacteroidota bacterium | reverse complement strand
CGGGAAAGGTTCAAGGTTTCCAAGTCTTTATTTATACGGGCTATGATTGGTTCAGGGAATTGCCTGATGGAGTTTCAGGATCTTATCCTATATTTGTTAATATGATCTCTGCTTCTAAATTTTATAAATAGGCGTTTTTGAAAATTGTGAATAAAAAAGCTTTTATTAACGGTATAATCTTTACCGCTAACGATAATCAGCCGTATGCCGAAGCTGTAATTACTGAAGGTAAAAATATCCTTTTTACGGGCAGCAATAAGGAAGCTGATGCTATTGTTGATGATTATACGGAAGTCTTTGATCTGAAAAAACGCCTCATGCTTCCGGGGCTTATCGATAACCATACGCATTTTATCTACGGAGGATTCTACCTTAAAGGTTTGGATCTGCGTCCGGCTAATTCTGTCGGCGATTTTATTTATTTACTGAAATCTTATATAGAAAAAAATTCCGGCAAATGGGTGACGGGCGGTAATTGGAACCATGAATCCTGGGATATAAAATTACTCCCTACCCGGAAATTAATTGATAATTTCTCAACTGAAACTCCGGTTTTTATTAATCGCATTGACGGTCATATCGGCTTGGCAAATTCCCTGGCTTTGAAACTTGCAGGGATTTCCCGCGATAGCGATGACCCTGCGGGCGGTATTATCGATAAGGACTCTAACGGCGAACCTACTGGAATTCTTAAAGATAGCGCTATTAATTTGGTGACTTCTGTTATCCCTCCTCCGTCTGAACAGGAATATTATGCTGCGGCTTTGGCTTCTCTTGATGAGGCGAAAAGATTCGGCATTACTAGCATTCAAGATATTACTCTGAGAAATGACTTCATTGCCTACCAGCAGCTTCTCAAAAATGATGCTCTGTCTTGCAGAATTTATACCAGATTTCCGATTCAAGATTATACGAACTTAGTGAATTCGGGTATAAAATATAATTTCGGAAATGATAAACTTAAAATTGGTTCCTTAAAAGCTTTCAGCGACGGCTCTCTGGGTGCTAATACTGCATGGTTTTTTGATCCGTATAATGACTCTCCGGATAACTACGGTCTGCCTATGGATATTGTATCAAACGGCAGCCTGCATCGCATGGCTATTGATGCTGACCGGTATAAATTGCAGCTTTCTATCCATGCTATCGGCGATAAAGCTAATTCTTATCTTCTCGACTTGTTGGAAGATATTACTGATAGGAATGTTGCCTGGGATAGAAGATTTAGAATTGAACATGCCCAGCATGTCAGAAAACCTGATTTGAAAAGAATTTCTAACCTTAAAGCAATTGTCTCCGCTCAACCCTTCCATCTTAATGACGACGGCAATTGGGCGGAAAAGAAAATTGGATATAACCGCGTTCAGGAATCATTCTCTTTTAAGTCTATGCTGAATTCGGGTATTAAACTTTGCTTCGGCAGCGATTTCCCGGTGGTCTCTCTTAATCCTTTGTTGGGTATTTATTCGGCAGTTACTCGCAGAACATCGGACGGAAAAAATTATGACGGTTGGGTCTCTAATGAAAAAATCTCGGTTGAGGATGCTGTTAAATGCTATACGATAAATAATGCTTATGCCGCTTTCGAAGAAAACATTAAAGGCAGCATTGAACCCGGAAAACTTGCGGATATGGTTGTCCTCGACGAAAATATTTTATCGGTCGATCATGAGAAAATTAAAGACGCTAATGTCATTATGACAATTCTCGATGGTGAAATTATTTATCGCAATAATAACTATTGAATATCAATTTCATTTGCCTAACCGTTCCTGTGAATCCCATATCCGCAAATATCCAATCTATCTGTTAAACAATTCTTTTTCCATTTCAATTGCTTTCGGAAATAAAATATTATTTTCTAAATGAACATGCTTGTGCAAATCAAGCTCAAAATCATTTAATTCTCCATAAGCTGCTTTGTATGTATTGCATGCATCTTCAGGTAATTTAAAATTATCTGTCAGGGCTCTTATTTTTACAAATATATCCCCGGCTGCCTGATGTTCGGTTTCCATCATGTTTATTGGATTACGAATTGTACTGAAATACGGTGCTTCAAATGTCGCGGTTCCGTTTTTTACATTTACAAGATATTTAATATATGGGAATAATATCGTTTCCTCTTTTATCATGTGCTGTTTTAAATCCTTGTGACATATTGTAAATAGTCTTGCTGTCTCGATTGTTTCCGGATGATTCTTTCCGTGTACGGCTGCGACTTTATCAATGTGCTCATTTATTATAACTCCGCTCTTTTTTACATACTGATGATGATTGTTTATTATGTAGTCGGTTAAAAAATCTAATTCCCATTGATCATATTTAAGATCATTATTCCGCATATTTACATTTTCAATTTCCGATAATACGGCATTGTAATTCAGTCCCTTTTCTCTGCATACTTCTAAGAATGACCGGTTGCCGTTGCAGCAGAAATCAAGATGATACTTCTCCAGCACTTCGGCGGCATGAAAATCGTTTAACACTAATTGCGAAAGCGTTAGCTCTTCGATTCCTGCCTTGCTTACTTTGATACTTTCTTCTGTCATAATGTTACCTCTATTTTTTTGTTATTAAATATTTTTTGTTTATCTGTTTTATTAATTGTTCCGGTATTATTTAATTCGTCTTGCCTTTATTATTGCTCTGTTTCCCGGGATTTTGATTCAACGAATGTTCCTTGTTCGATTCTTCTTTAAACTTTTCAACTGCTGTGGTCCCTGTGGGATGCCCGTAACTGTCCATTAATTTGTAATGAACCAAATATTCCTTTTTCGTTATGTTGTTTTGCCAATTCCCGGTGACTATCCCTATTCCCGTTACTATCATGAATATTGATACTACTCCTATCGCTACTGTCTTTTTTGAAATTTTCTTTTTTGTGTAAATCGACTTTAAGTCCAATGTGTCGGCTACGGGACATGCATCTACACAGCTTAAACAGGAATTGCATTCGTCCGATACTACTGTGATAACTTTGTCAACTTTAATCTTGGCGGGACATGCTTTTGCACATAATCCGCAGTCTATGCAGCTTACCGGATTACGCTTAATTTTATGGGGACTTAAAAACGAAATCATCCCTAAAAGCGCTCCGTATGGACAAAGATATCGGCACCAAAAATTTCTGATTATTACCGAAAGTATAAATAGCGATGCTAGTATTATTAACGCTGATTTAGATATGTCTGCAAAAAAATAATACATCTTCAGGTCGGCTACTTGATTATACGGACTTTCCAGAAACGCTCTTACTGCGACTATATCCATCAGTACAAATACTGCATAAAATAAAAACCCTAACATTAAATATTTTAAACTCCTTAACGGATAATCTAACCATTTAGGAATCTTTATTTTTCCCCGGAATATCTTCTCTCCGAAATCTCCTATCAGTTCCGAAAGAAACCCTATCGGACATAACCAGCTGCAGAATGCTTTCCCGAATACAAGCGATAATAAAACAATCCCTGCAAAAATAAATAACCCCGCCGGGTGCGAATGAATAATTTGCCCGGTGGATATGAAATAATAAAAACTCATCATCGAACTGATCGGAAGAAAACCATCTACCCCCGGAGGACGATTGTAAAATGCGGCTGCTCCGTTGGATTCTAAAAAACGGGTGAAAAAATAAAACTGTATCCCGATCCAGATGCAAAGAAGTGCAAAAGCACTCTGTATGTAAAACCTGTACTTCTGTACCGGCTTCTCATCATTACGTATTATCTTTTTCTTAAGTTTCATTTAGGATATTTTAGTCCGATTTAATATTAAAAAATTTTACTAACTCTCTATTTGTCCGATTTTTTTTAAAGTTTTTTCTTTTAGCTTGTCAAGTGTCTCGTCTGTTAGCATATTATATGCTTTTGTTCTTAATTCTCCCCATTGCTCATGCAGCGGACATGGATGATCCGGCGAACAATGCGGAAATCCTAAAACACAATTATTAAACATTCCCATTCCGTCTATCGCTGTTACTATATCTATCAGTCTGATCTTATTTGGCGCTTTCGCTAATGCAAATCCGCCGCTTTTACCCTTTTTAGAATATACTAAGCCGCTTTCAGTTAAACTCTGCAGTATTTTCGATATAAATTCTTTGGGAATATTTAATTTTTTAGATATTTCCTCTGAATTAACTACTTCTATATTACTATGCGCAGCCAGATAAAGAACTGCTTGTAATCCATATTCACACTTTTTAGAAAAAATTACTGTCATTTATAATCGGATTTTATTGTCTGATTAAACTTATAAAGAAAATTCTTGTTTGTCAAGTTAATTTTTTGCCTATTGGACTTAGAGTTTTAAGACAAATGCCATCCATTCATCCATCCTTTCTTGATTGATTACCGCAAATCCTAATTTTTTATAATGTTCAGTTATGTCAATCTCATCTGTTATCAATAATCCGGATAATATCAGAATGCCTCCCTTTTTTAACCTCTCCTTTAGCTGTTCGGATATGTCAATTAAAATATTTTTCTGAATGTTTGCGGTGATTATATCAAATCCCCTTTCATCTATGTCTTTAATCTCTCCGAGCTTTACATTTACTTTCTCAGTTACATCATTGATTTTACAGTTTTCTGTTCCGTTTTCATAACACCATTCGTCATTATCTACTGCTGTTGCCGATGCTGCTCCTAGTTTAATCGCAATTATCGATAAAATTCCTGTCCCTGATCCTACATCCAGCAGCCGTGAGCCTTTCTCCAGATACTTTTCTAAAAATCTTATTATTAATTTTGTTGTCTGATGCTCTCCGGTTCCGAATGACATTTTGGGTACTATGTTTATTATTATTTCTCCCTCTGCGGGAGTGTATTCCTTGAATGTGGGCTTTATAACTATCTTATCCGAAACTTTAATTACATTTAAACTCTTTTCCCATTCTTCATTCCAGTTTTTATCCTCAAAAAGATTTTCTTCAACTATAAAATTTTGTATTAACTTTTCATTTACCACTTTTTGAAGCATTTCGGATATCTCACTGGCGTTTATGCTGCTGCTTCCGTCTGCAAATACCTTTAAGCAATTAACCTCTTCGGTGATTCCTGTTATTTCACACTGCCACAAAATACTGCTTAATATTTCAGGATTGTATGGCTCGGATGTTATTATAAATTCTTTATAGTATTTCAATTCTTTTCTCAGTCCTTATTGTTAAAATTTTAAGTTACTCATGTCTTCACAAATTTTATCTTCTATCATTCTTGCTGGTTTAGAACTCCCTGGGAAATTGTTTATTATTATACTGAATGCAATTAAATGTCCGTTGGCTGAATGTAAATATCCGCTTAAACTTGATGCGCCGCTTAATGAACCGGTCTTTGCATGTACATTGTTCTTTGTCGATGCGCCTGTCATTCTGTCTTCTAATGAACCGTCTACTCCTGCTATTGGCAGCGAAGAATAAAATACTTTAAATAAATCGGGATAGCTTATAAATAACTTCTTTAATACTGTTAATATTAGTCCCGTTGATACTAAATTGTAATGTGAGACTCCGGAACCATCTACAATGTGATATCCCGTGGGATCTAATCCGGCTATTGTAATCAAACTATCAACCATTTTTACTCCGTTTCTCCAATGTGCCGGGCTTCCGTAATACTTTTCTGCTAGTGTGTAAAATATCATTTCGGCTCCGAGATTGTAGCTGATTTTATTTGTGGTGACTATAATGTTTTCTAAATCCCTATCCTTTACGTAAAGAGTCTTTGCATATTCAGGCATTTTAGCTAGATAGTTATTCCCGTCTGCCGCAATGCCTTGATTTTCCAACTGCTCTTTAAATAATGATAGGAAATAATTTTCCGGGCTGTATACGTTTATCGAAGTTGTATCAGTTAATGAATCAGGTACGATTAATTTTACATTGCCTGATACGTATATATCATTTTTCCTGTGTATCCAGTCGCGGTTTACATATAATGTTGACGGACTGTCGGAGGGCACTGTAACCGATTGATTACAAATTTTTATAAAATTATCGGGCGGTATTAATTCAACATTTGCTTTTTCTCCGGTCTTTGTTCCTTTGACTACTATATTTATCGAGTTAGCATCAATGTCGAGTGGGGTTAAATATGGAGCATCTGTTGACGGGTCATCGTCCCACATCCAGCCGTTGCCCCAGAATAGAGAGTCCATCATCGAAACATCACCGTATATATTTCCTGTAATTTCTTTTATGCCTGCCTTCTTTATCTCTTTGGCTGCTATCTTCAAATCTTGAAAAGAGAATTTAGGATCACATCCTCCCTTTACAAATAAATCACCGTAAAGTGTTCCGTTAAGTATCTCTCCGGTATAAGCAAATGTAGTTCTGAACTTATAATTCGGACCTAGAAATAATAATCCTGTGGAAGTGGTTAGTATCTTAAGATTCGATGCGGGTGATAATAAAGTATTTTCATTCTTTGAATACAATTTTTGTCCCGATGTCAAATCATAAACATTCACGGACATTATAGAATTGTTTAAATATTCATTAGTATAAATGGAATCAATTTTTTCTTTCAGTTCATTTATTTGACTCTGCGGGTAAATCATTAGCGCATAAAGAAGTGATAGAATTAATATTTTTTCCATTTTTTATAAACCGCGTTTTTATTAGGAAATTATATTTTTCATTTCTGACTAAAAATAAGGTCTTAATCTGAATTCGACGCCTATCTTTTCTTCAACTACTTTTTTTGCTTTCTCAATGTCTATTCCGCTTATTGCAACCGCTGTCATTACTACCTTCGAATACTTTTTTACATTTTGTGCAAATAATATCATTTCATCAAAGTAACTTTCATCTAATCCCATCATTTCAGCATATTGGTCTGAATCTCCGCTATTTAAACTTATGGAAACCGTGTCTATTATTCCTTCAAATTCAGGTGTAATATCTTTTTTATTTATTACGCATCCGTGACCGTTAGTATTGATTCTAGTCCTCCCGCCCAATTCTTTGACCGCTTTTGCAATTTTCTTTACAACTTCCCAGCGAATAGTCGGTTCTCCGTATCCGCAAAAAATTATTTCCTTATAACGGGTTGGATCTCCGATACTATTAATATAATATTCGGCATTAGGTTCTTCACTTCGATTCATCTTTAAATTATAACCGCTTACTACTGCCTCTCCTTCTCGATCACAAAATTCACAATGCGCATTGCACCGGTTTGTAATATTTAAATATAAGTTATCTCCGATTGTATATGTAAAACTTGTCTTTGGCTTTTCACCTATCTTAAACATCCTAAAAACATTATATGAAGTTACTCTTGCAACGTCTTCCGGTTTTAGTTTACATAAGTCGGCAATTTTTTGCGCTACGTATCTGACGTTTGAAGGTTCATTCCTCTTCCCGCGGTTTGGCTCGGGTGTAAGAAACGGTGAATCTGTTTCAAGCATTATATGCTCAATGCCTATATTCGATATGATGTTTCTTAAATTATCTGCTTTCTTAAAAGTAATGTTCCCCGTAAAAGATATAAAATGATTTAATTTTATAATTTCTTTGGCGTCTTCGAGCGTACCATTGTAGCAGTGGAACTGAGCTCTTAAATTTGTTCCTGCATAAGATCTGATTATTTCCATCATATCTTTGTCTGAATCACGGTTATGAATTACTACGGGCTTGTCTAATTTTAAAGCAAGTTCCAATTGTGCTTTAAAGGCTTCGATTTGCTTTTCTTTCGGAGAGAAATCGTAATAATAATCTAACCCTATTTCGCCTATTGCCACGATTTTTTCGTGATTTGCAAGCTCTTCGATTCGTGTGATTAAATCATTATTCCAATTTTTAGTATCGTGCGGATGCACTCCGACGGCGCCGTAAATATATTCATACTTCTCAACTAATTGTATAACTTTTTCTGAAGTCGGAATATCTGTCGCGGGTACTATAATCTTTTCTATTCCGGATGATTTCGCTCTATCTAAAACTTCTTCTAGATCGTTTTCATAGTCAGGAAAAAATAAATGTGCATGTGTATCGATTAACATAATAGATTCCTTACCCCTGATTTTGTTAAGATTAATAATTCTTACAAAATTAACACTTGATTTATTAAATGGAAAATTCCAAACTGAAAGAATAATTCCTGATCGGTGCTAAATTTCCGATCAATTCAACATAATTATAATTTAAAACATTATTAACATTTAAAGATGCTCTGGCGGGAATACCGATTATTTTTAGATTATATGCTGCCCTTAGATCAAGTACATAAACGGCAACTCTGTCCCTCCCGTCTTTGAGAAGACCTAGATCGACTAATTCAAAATCCATTTGCTGTACCTTGCTCCAATAACGGAAATCTGCTCCGAAATTTATACTGCTGTATAAATAATCTATGCTGGCAGTTACGGAATTGCGCGGTCGATATTTAAGATCCTGATTTAACTGAAGATCTCTTGCCCACAGATAAATATAATTTAATGATATGTGAAGCTTTTTTGAAAGCAAGTCGGAATTCAAATTAACTTCAGCTCCTTGTATCCTCGCTCTCGTTACATTATCAAAAAAGATTAGCCCGTCTTTTGGATCTACTGTCGGCTCTATAAAATCGTAAAACTCATTTTGAAATACTGCACAGTCAAAATTAATTGATTTTGTCAATTCTAAGTTTGCACCGAATTCCAGATTCCAATTTTTTTCGGGTTTTATATATGGATTGGGTTTAATTGTAATCCCGCTGGCGGATGTTGTCGTAAATGCCTCTGCTAGTGTCGGTGCGCGGAATCCTGTCCCGAATGATGTTCTTAATGAAAGTCTATCGGAAACTCGATAATTTATTCCCAGCTTTGGCGATACAGCGTTGAATGACGATATGGTATCAAGTCTGCTGTAATCATATCTTATTCCAGCCGATACCGATAAATGCGGATCTAATTTGAAATCCGCTTGTGAATATACTCCGAATGAAAATGCGTATGGGCTGCTAAAAATATTTGAATTAACTTTTGATGTCGAAGCTTCAATTCCTGATACTAATACAACTCCGGATCCTAAATTGGAGGTTGCTTGAATTTCTCCGCGGTATAAATTTGTTTTTGAAGAGTTAAAGGATGATGTTTGATCATGCCAGTACGTGTTATAATAGCTCCCTCTTATATTCAAGTAAACATCTTTCGATAAAATTTTCTTGTAATTTATTCCGAGCATGTAACGGTCTGAAAAAACACTTTCTCCCTGATCGGCATCGGGCGGTATAAGTGCGTTGCGTGAATCTTTCCAATATAAAAAATTACCGTTGTCTTGATTTAAACTATTTATAAAAAATTCTAATGAAGAACTTGTGCTTATATCATAGCTGCCTTTTATAAATCCTACATAACGGGTGTAAAAGTCATTTTGTATGTAACTCATATCCGAAAGCCGCGTTAGTGAAAGGGATAAATGGAATTTCCCGAAAGATTGCGAATGTGAAATTGTTAGTCCGGTATACGTTCGCAGTTCCTTTGACCACTGCCAGATTGAATAAGACGGTTTATCATAAAACCCAAAACTCGTCTTAATATATGTTTCCGGTTCGGCAGGAATACTCTTTGTTATTACATTTACAACTCCGCCGATTGCCGAGGAACCGTAAAGAGAACTGGCGGCTCCTTTAATAATTTCAATATGATCTATTTGATTTATGGGAATCGCTGTCCATACAATGTCTCCCGTGTCTCCGGTATAATAAGGGATTCCGTCTATTTCCATTAGAACCCGCGTGCCGGCTCCTCTGCTGTACCCGCTTGAACCGCGTATGCTGATTTGATCATCTATCATACTTACGCCCGGCGCATATCTCATTGCGTCGGATAAATTTAAAATATTTTTTTTCGACAGCTCTCCGGAAGAAATTATTTCGGCACTTACCGGCAGATCGCTGATCCTTTGTTCGTATTTACTGGCTGTCACTATTATTTGCTCTGACTGAATGGCTGTCTGATGTAGTATAATATTCAGAGCAATGGATTTATTCCTTAATTCAATTTTAGAAATAATTTTGCTCGTATATCCTATGCTTGAAATTCTTATTCCATATTGCCCGGGACTTAAATTGGTTATTAAAAAATTACCTCCGAAATCCGTAACTGTTCCTAATTTAGTTCCGGTCAATATAATATTAGCTCCTGCTACGGGCATTCCGGTAGTATCTTTCACTGTTCCGGATATTGAAAGTTTCTGAGCATTTATTAAAATTGCTGTCGAAAAAAGAAAAAGAATTATATATAATTTCATATTAATATTAATTACCTCCCGGCGGCTGCGGAGGCAAATGATTAAAGTCGCATTTAATATTAATATTATTGATTACGGTGTTTTCAGGTATGATTAATTTTCCCGGCTGTGTTGTATCTCCGTTAGCATAATATACCCCGATGACATACCAGTCTTTTCTGTTAAACGAAACTTGTAGTGTCTTTGACTGCGCTACTGCTATATAAGAATATTCCCCCGGTCCAATGGGCACATAAGACGAATCAGTGGAATTATAACTGAAAGTTTTTGTACCGGTAGGTATCGATAAACTTAAATAAGTCAGATTTAGAATGTTAAAATCACCGGTTGACAGAAGCGGACTCTTAAATACAACAAGATGTGTTCTTTGTACGCTGTCCGGCCATGCCCCGCTGAATGTTATCGTTCCGCTGAATCCTGCTTTTTGCATTTCGGATTCTACGGAGGCGGGCGATATTCCTTTGTTACAGCTGACTGAAAGTAAACTAATACTCAAAAGGAAAAATGTAAGTAGATTTTTTACCATTTGAATTCAGTAAAAATAAATGTCAATTTAATTTTGTTACTTCACCAATCAGTATTGCTGTCTCGCCTATTTCACTTGCAAATGAAGAGATTTTTGAAACATCATTTTTTGAAACTACAGCAACTAAACCTATCCCAAGATTGAAAACCAAACGCATTTCACTGTCGGAAATTGAACCCGCCTCCTTAATAATTCTAAATATTTCCGGAATTTGCCATGAATCCCAGTCTATTTTTAATTTCAATCCTTTCGGAAGTATCCTGTTTGTGTTATCTACAATACCTCCGCCGGTTATGTGAGAAAATCCTTTGATACTAATATTATTATTTAAATGGGTAATCAATTTTAAGTATGATTTATGTACCTTTAGCAGTTCATCGCCTAATGTATTCTTCAGTCCGCTGAATTTTGAATGTATGTCATATTTTTCAAAAAGTACTTTCCGCGCTAATGAATAACCGTTTGTATGCAGTCCGTTAGATGAAAAACCAATAAGTACATCCCCTTCGGAGATATTACTTCCATTTATAATTTTTGACTTTTCAACAATTCCGACAATTGTACCGGACATATCATAGTCATCATCAGAATATAACCCGGGCATTTCTGCAGTTTCACCTCCGATTAAAGCACAGTCATTTTCCCGGCAGGCTTTTGCAAATCCTTCAACTATATTTTCTGCAATGACAGGATTTAATTTGCCAAAAGCTAAATAATCCAGAAAATAAAGGGGCTTTGCTCCGCATACTGCAATGTCATTTACACAATGGTTAACAAGATCTTCGCCTAGTGTATTATGGCGATTCATATTTATTGCTACTTTTAACTTTGTGCCGACTCCGTCAACACTCGATACCAATACCGGATTAGTATAACCGGCTAAGTCTAATTGATAAAATCCTCCGAATAATCCGATGTCAGATAAAACATTTTTATTAAATGTGCTTCTTGCGTGCTTTTTAATTTTATTAACTGTTTCATTGCCGGCTTCGATATTCACACCGGCTGATTTATAACTATCTTCCAAAGAATCTCCTTTTCTTTCACCTTGTTATTCCCGCATAAACGGAAATTTATAATAAATTTTATAAAGTCTTATTAGCCCTAAATACTACAAAAATGGCTTCTTTAATTAAGCTTATCAAAAGTTTTACTTGAAATTATAACAATAAATTTACCACTAAAATTGCAAAGCACAAAAAAATTCTGTAAAAGTTAAGAATAAGAAATATGTTAATCTACATTACAAAATTTTACATTTGTCTAATTTCATCAAGCTATGTTTAATAATTCCATTTTACATCAAAAATATATCTCATAAATGGAAAAATATATATTATTATTCTTGCAAAAAGGAAACTATATTTATAAATATTGGATTTTTAATACAAATTTAAATGACAATAACATTATTAGATGGTACGATTCTTGTAAAATTATGACACGTTAACTTATTTTAATAACAAATATACGGGGTCAACCCTATGAAATTATTTAATTTACTATTTGCTCTCCTTTTGCTTTCTTTTTTGACTTTAGAGTCTCTGCCTGGCACATCAGCTCAGACTGTAAAGGCACGAAGATTAGCTATAAATCCAACTAACGTTGGTACTTACCCTGCTGGTACGTACCCGGTTTCAGGTGGATTAAGGGTAGTCGGTGTTCATTCTAAGGTATATTATACCGCCGATACTACCGGAACGATTACTGGCTTCACATGGACAGTCGTTTCTGCTCCTACCGGTTCAAGCGCTGCTTTTAGTTCTTCTACCAGCCAAAATCCTACTTTTACTCCGGATACTGCTGGTCAATATGTAATTAGTGTTGCAGGAACCGGAGCTTCTGCTCCTTCTATTGATACTATTTACGCCGAACTTTATTTCGGTACATCAACCTCCACAAATTGCGCTCCTTGCCATTCGGGAAGTCTAAATAAATTTCCTACTTGGAGTACTACCGGTCATGCTAATATGTTCAAAAATGGTATTACCGGAGAACTTTCCCCCGCTCCAAATGCTAAAGGTCAAATGGTTGGCACTTATGGCGCAACTTGCTTTAAATGCCATACTACCGGCTGGGATCAAACCGCAAATAACGGTAATTTTGCTTATGTAGCACATCAAACGGGATATGATACTTTAATCTTTAAAAATGCTACTCCAGTCGGTTCAATGTACCAAATTATCCAGGGCGACCAAACAGCATGGAATATCTTAGATACAACTGCTCGTTTTTCAAATGTTCTTAATGTGGCTACTATAGGTTGCGAACAATGTCATGGACCTGCAACTGCTCACGTAAATTCTTTCGGAAAGCCTCAATACATAGATGTCAGCACTGATGCTGGTCTTTGTTTACAATGCCATAATGCTCCTCCTCATCATACTGTCGGAACTTTTTATTTAACATCTAACCATGCTAGCTTACCATTGTCAGGTAATATTGCTACCCGTACTTCATGTTTCCCTTGCCATAGCGGAACAGCATTCTTAAAGTATACCCAAAACCAAACAACTCCTGGTTATACTTTAGCAGATGCTTCGCAGCCAATTTCCTGCGCAGCTTGCCATGATCCTCACGTTGCAACTAACTTTGGACTTCGTATTGTTGCTATTCCTAATTTAATGAACGGTTATGCTGTTACTTCCGGTGGAAATGGTCAAATTTGTATGACTTGCCATAGATCTAGAGCCAATATTAATACTGCGATTACGAATGTTGGTCCATATTATGGGTTTTCTGATCGCTTTGGTCCTCATCATGGTCCGCAAACTGATATGTTCTTTGGACAAAATGCTTATCAGTACGGTGACTCTGCTATTACCGGTCTTATGACTCATGGCGCTACTCAGGATGCTTGCGTTACTTGCCATATGTCACCTACTTCAGCCGGAACTGCTAATCATAGATGGGAAATGACTGATACTACAGGTGCTGATGTTGTTACGGCTTGTAGAAATTGCCATGGACCTAATATCAATAGTTTTACCGATATTCAAGCTAACTCTGACTTGGACGGAAATGGTAAAATCGAAGGATTCCAAACTGAAGTACGGGTAGCAAT
>JAJYOQ010000062.1 GCA_021796135.1 Bacteroidota bacterium | reverse complement strand
GGTATAATCCTTCAACTAAATCCCTCCTGGGAAATTTATATCTAATGGAATAACTTAATTATAAAATAGATCAATATACTATTGTTAAAATGAATCCTGCTCCTTTTGACCCAGAATGTATTTGGGATTTAAAGTTTTCCTTAGACGGGAACGATAAATTTACAGGTTTTCAACAAAAATATTTATTTGGCAATTTTTGACTAAGTAATCAAAAATTTTCTTAAATTTAGTTATAAAATGTAAAATTAAATACCCTTAAAATCAAATAAATGGAAATTATGGAAGCTAAAAATACGGCATTAGTAACAGGCAGTTCAGGATTTGTGGGAAGTCATTTGGTTGATTTTCTTTTGGAAAAAGGCTTTAATGTCCGCTGTATTGTAAGAAAGACAAGCAGTCTTAAATGGCTTGAAAATAAGCCAGTAGAACTTTTTGACTGCGGCTTGTCGGACTCTCAAGGATTACGTAAGGCTTTTAGCGGAGTTGATTATATCTTCCATGTTGCCGGAGTTGTAAAGTCAAAAACCTCTGCAGGATACTATGAGGGAAATGTAAATGCTACTAAAAACCTTCTGGAAGCAGCTCTTGAATTTAAAGATAAAATTAAAAAGTTTGTTATTGTCAGCAGCCAGACGGTAAGCGGTCCTTCACATAGCGGGGTTCCGGTAACTGAGAGAGATGAATGTTCTCCGATTACAACTTATGGACGCAGCAAGTTAGCACAGGAAAATTTGGCAAAAAAATATATGAAAGATATTCCTATAACTATTTGCCGAGCTCCGGCTATATATGGAGAGCGTGATACTGAGATATTAATTTTCTTCAAGACTTTTAATAGCGGTCTGATGACGACAATCGGTTTTAATAAAAAGCTTATCAGTCTTATTCATGTGAGGGATTTAGTTGAAGGATTATACCTTGCTGCAACTTCAGAAAAATCAGCCGGTCAGACTTATTTTATAAGTTCAGAAAAATATTACACTTGGGAAGAAATTGGTCAAGCCACCTCATCCGTATTAAATAAAAAACCATTTAAGGTAAAAGTTCCTCATACTGCTGTTTATTTAATAGCAGCTATTGCTCAATTTTTTTCGATATTCAGTAAAAAGCCGGCAACTCTTAACATTGAGAAAGCAAAAGATATTACAAGACAATACTGGATTTGCAGTACGGAAAAAGCAATTAAAGAATTAGGATATCATCAAAAAATCTCTGAGGTTGAAGGAATTAAAAGGACATGTGAGTGGTACAAAGAAATGGGATGGATATAATTTCCCTCATTATTAAAAAAAGATAGTGATCAATCAATTATTTTTAGCACCTTCAGAAACCCAAATCTTAATCCCTTGAATTTGGTTTTGAGTTAGTACAGGATAGCCAACCGGTGGCATTGGATTTGCCCCTGATAACCCTTCAATTGATTGAACAAGTGTGCTTGTATTTGCGTTTCCTTTTGACACATATAGAGGATTTGTAGCTCCAGCCCAGGTAGTTAAACTATATCCGCCTGCCGCAGTTGCATCATCATGACAACCGGAATTAGCACATTTTAAGTTAAATACCGGCTGGATATATTTTGAATATGAAACATTAGAACTCGGTATTACAACGCTGTCAAGCTGGCTTCCGGTAATTGTATCCTTACATCCGTTGAATATTCCGATCATAATTGTAAGATATAAAGAAATAAATAGTATGAATTTCATAAATATTAAAAATTATATTTTTTAAAATATGATTAAGTATAAAACTTAACAATGCAAATAAAAATAGTACAAGTTGACTAACTTAATTTTCTTGTCTATTTTTAAATTATAAAGATAATAAAATATTTCTATTTGGGGCTATAGCTCAGCTGGGAGAGCGCTTGAATGGCATTCAAGAGGTCAGCGGTTCGATCCCGCTTAGCTCCACATAAATCCTCTAAATTAAAATTTAGAGGATTTTTTTATTTTCTCATTTTTACTTTGAAACTATATATATGAATTACCTATCTTTGCGCTGTAAATATTAACAAAAAACCATTTCGAAAGGTAAAAGATTGAAAGCAATTCTTGGATTATTATTAGTAATTATTGTCTCATACTGCTCATTTGCGCAAGATTCTAATACAGTTAAAGATACTTTGGCTGCAAAGGATACTATTACAACTGCTTCCGGATTAAAATATATAATCTTATCAAGCGGTAAAGGTGAACAGGCGGTTGCCGGAAAAGATGTTGAAGTTGACTATACCGGATATCTTCCGGATGGAAATATTTTTGATTCTTCTGTAAAAAGAGGAGTTCCCTTTGATTTTGTGCTTGGTGAAGGAAAGGTTATCAGAGGTTGGGAAGAGGGAATCGCTTTAATGCATGTCGGTGACAATTTCAGATTTATAATACCTCCTCAGCTTGCATATGGGGAAAGAGGAGCCGGGAATGTAATACCTCCCAATGCTACTCTTATTTTTGATGTACATCTTATTAGTGTATCTGATCCTAAACCTTCTATAGCTGATACTTTGCTTGAGACAATTTTTGATAAGGGAATTGATTCTGCTATTTCTCAATATCATTACTTATATCAAAATAAAAGAGATCAATTTAATTTTAAAGAAGGAGAACTTAATAATCTTGGATTAAGACTTCTCTCTGCAAAGATGACTAAACAAGCTACAGAAATCTTTAAGATTAATCTTGGTACTTACCCAAATTCTTCAAATGCTTATAATAGTCTCGCCGAATCTTATTACCTGACAGGAAACATGGCATTGGCTTTACAGAATTTTGAAAAAGCGTACCAATTAAACCCGAATAATGCATACGCAAAATCAATGTGTGATAGATTAAAGGCAAGTAAGTAATTATTTTAGCTGATCTTTAAAATGTATGAGGTTATCCTTATTCTTATTTTAAGATCAGCTTTTAAATTC
Source organism: Bacteroidota bacterium (assembly GCA_021796135.1). Next base: position 10,967 of record JAJYOQ010000062.1, on the reverse strand, counting down.
TTTAGCTAAAAATTTACCCGTCAAACTTTTTTTATTCTTAATTAGCTGCTCAGGGGTTCCTTCAGCAATAATTTTACCGCCTTCGTCGCCTCCGCCGGGACCCAAATCAATAACCCAATCTGCGGTTTTTATGACATCCAGATTATGTTCTACTACAACAACCGTATTCCCTTTTTCAACTAATTTATTTAAAACATTTAAAAGTATATTAACGTCTTCAAAATGAAGTCCCGTTGTCGGTTCATCTAAAATATATAATGTCTTACCAGTGCTTATTTTGCTTAGCTCAGTTGCAAGTTTTACTCTTTGAGCCTCTCCTCCAGATAAAGTAGTTGCCTGCTGACCTAATTTAATATAGCCCAATCCAACATCACTGATTGCCTTTATTTTTCTATTAATTCTGGGTAAATCTTCGAAAAATACAAGTGATTCACTTACACGCATCTCGAGAACATCTGCTATTGATTTTGTCTTATATAAAACTTCCAGAGTTTCTCTATTATATCTTTTCCCGCGGCATGATTCGCATTCAACATACACATCAGGAAGGAAGTTCATCTCTATTTTCTTTAGACCATCACCGCCGCACTCTTCGCACCTGCCTCCTTCAACATTAAAACTAAATCTGCCTGTAGTATAACCGCGCATTTTTGATTCAGGAAGCTGAGAAAACAAATCTCTGATATGAGTAAAAAGACCAGTGTAAGTTGCCGGGTTAGATCGCGGCGTTCTGCCGATAGGAGATTGATCAATCTCAATTATTTTATCAATATTGCTTAGACCATTAATAGATTCGTAGGGAAGGGGAACAACCTTTGAATTATAAATTTTATTCATCAAAATCTTGACTAAAGTTTCATTGACAAGCGATGATTTTCCCGATCCACTAACTCCGGTTATTAACGTTAAAGTACCTAAAGGAATTTTTAAATTAACATTTTTTAAGTTATTACCTTTAGATCCGTTTAGTTCTAAAAATAAACCATTTCCTTTTCTCCGTGAATCAGGAATTTTAATAGAAATTTTATTAGTAAGATAGGAAAGAGTCAATGAGTTAACATTTTTACTCGTCGAAATGAGGTCCTTTGTCAAACCTGCAAGACATATCTCCCCTCCATGCTCTCCGGCTCCGGGACCTAAATCAAGCATATAATCTGAACTTTCAATGGTCTCCCGGTCATGTTCGACAACTATAACAGTATTTCCTATATCTCTAAGATTTTTTAGAGAATTTATCAGTTTTATGTTATCGCTTTGGTGTAAGCCAATGCTTGGTTCATCAAGGACATACAAGACACCCGCAAGCTGTGTCCCAATTTGAGTAGCTAAGCGAATTCGTTGAGATTCACCTCCGGATAAGGTTCTTGCAGAACGATTTAGAGTTAAATAATCTAAACCTACATTTAAAAGGAAGTTTAGACGCTCAACAATTTCTTTTAGAATTGGTTTTGCAATAATGGAATCCCTTCCGGAAATTTTAATATTTTCGAAAAATACTTTAGCGCTCTTTATAGATAATAATGAAATTTCACTAATATTTTTCCCTTGAAATCTAACCGCTAAAGATTCTTTCTTTAACCTTCCGCCTCCGCAAGTTTGACAGGTGACCGTATTCATGTATGATTCAACCCATTCTCTAATATTATTAGAACTAGTTGTTGAATAATAATTTTTTAAATAATTAAAAAGTCCGGCAAATCTGTGAAAATAATTTACCGGTTTGCTATTACCATAAGAATAGGAAAATGAAATCTTTTCTGAACTTCCGTTTAAAAGAATGTCTTTCTGTACTTTAGTCAAGTCCTTTAATTTTGTATCAAAGTCAAAACCATATTTTTCGCTGATTGTTTCAAGTTGATTAAAAAACCAAATTTGCCGTGGCTTACCGAGTGCAGCTATTCCTTCTTCATTAATAGATTTATTCCAATCCGGGATAATTAATTCAAGGTCTAATTCCTTTTTCTCGCCTAAACCCTCACAATCCGGACAAGAACCATAAGGGGAGTTAAATGAAAATGAATTAGGCGCAAGTTCTCTATAACTTATTCCGCAGTTTAAACAGGCTAAATTCCTGCTATAAACATGATCCTCTGTGCCGTCATTTATTATAATTATGCCATTCCCGTAGTTCAACCCAACATCTAGTGAATCATTCAATCTGGTTGATGTATCTGCATTTACGATCATTCTGTCTATAACAATTTCAATATTGTGAATTTTATATCTGTCAATTTGAAAACCCTTAGACATTTCTGTAATTACATTATCAACCCTAATTCTTAGGAATCCATCTGACATCAGCTCTTCAAATAATTCACGATAATGACCTTTTCTCCCGCGGACTATAGGGGCTAGAATAGAAATTTTCTTCCCTTTTAACGTAGCTAAAATTGTATCTATAATTTGATTGGTTGATTGTTTAGTCACCGGCTGTCCGCAATTGTAACAGTAGGGAGTTCCTAGTCTTGCATAAAGAAGCCGCAGATAGTCATAAATTTCAGTAACGGTACCTACCGTTGAACGAGGGTTCCCGGATGTTGATTTCTGCTCAATTGATATTGCAGGGCTCAATCCTTCTATCAAATCTACGTCCGGTTTTTCAAGCATATCAAGAAACTGACGTGCATAAGCAGAAAGCGATTCAATATAGCGTCTTTGACCTTCTGCATATATTGTATCAAATGCTAATGATGATTTCCCTGATCCGGATAGTCCGGTTATGACAGTAAATGTATCCCGGGGGATTTCAACATCTATATTTTTTAAGTTATGCTCCCTTGCACCTTTGATAATAATTGTTTCTTTTTCCAATTGCCACTTTAAAATTATTTATTTAACTAGTTATTTTAGTTATTCAAAGTTTGAAAATCAATTAAATATAGGTATTATTAATTACTTTCGCTGTCAAAGATGAATAAGATCACTGAAATTAAAACTATTCTTAAAGAAGGAGAGTCCGTCTTTAAAGAAAAAGGATCTTCTTTCTATGCATATACATATCCTGTATTATCATTAAAAGAGGGAATTGAAATTATCAAAGGAATTAAGAAGAAATATTATGATGCAACCCATCATTGCTATGCCTTAAAATTAAATGATGAAACTATAAAATATGATGATGACGGAGAACCCAACGCAACTGCAGGGATAAGAATTTTAAGAGCAATTGAACATTTTGGGCTTACTAATATCTTAGTTGTTGTGGTTAGATTTTTTGGAGGCACCAAACTTGGGGTCGGTCCGCTCGGTAAGGCATATTATGAGGCAGCATTTGATGCAATAAATTCATCTGAAATTATTTCTAAAAATGCTTATAAGAAAGTTTTTGTTTCACTCCGCTATTCGGATGTCAACATCATTAAAACTATTTTATTAAAATATAATGTCAAAATGGGGAAATCAAAATTCGAGTCAAATGCCGAAATTAATTTTTTCTGTAAAATTGATGTTTTGGATAATTTATTATATAAAATAAAAGATTTGACAAAAGGGAATTGCGATATCGTTATTGAGCCAAATGAATTATTCTTGTAAACGGAACTAACTTGATTTACTATTCAGCTTTAACGAATTTTGTTAGAGATAAATCTAAAAGGATGAGAATTGAAAAGTAATATGACTTCTAATGCAAATAAACTAGCAGATTTAACATTCAGCTTACTTGGAAGTTGCCAGGAAAAAGAAAATCGTTTAGCGGGAAATTATTCTCTGACACATGTTGAGTTTAGATGTTTAAGGTTATTCGGAGAAAATGAGCCTCTTAATAACAAAGCTATTGCAAAAAAAATGAATTTAAGCGAAAGCAGATTAACCAGGATTATTGATGGGTTGGTAAAAAAGGACTATATAATTAGAGATGTGGATTATAATGACCGAAGGAACATGAAATTGGTATTATCTGACCGGGGAAAGGAATTAGTTCGGCAATTGAATAAATCTTACCTGGATATCCATAAAGAAATTTTAGCAGATATTGATGAATCTCAACATGAGTCTTTAATTGATGCTATGACAAATATGTTATCTGCATTGGAAAAATGGACATCCAGAACTTAACTGATTAAGAAGAATTTCTTGCTCGATCATTGAAGTAAAGCTTTGCTAAAGCAAGGTCAGAGATCAATTCCGTTAATTTTTGAAAATTCTGCTGATTAGCAATAAAAAAATTCTCATTAAGATATTGCCTAAACTCTTCTTCATTATCTTTGACTAGAAATTGAATTTGGTTGATAATTTTTTTAATGCCTGTTAATAATTCTTCCTTTATCTTTTGGGCATCAGTCGTTGAAATATCAGTCGAATCTTTTTGTATGAACATAAATAGCCCATGAACAAACTTAGCTGAGAACAGTAAATCAGCAAACTCTTTTTCTTTTGAATATTTAATTGAAGATTCGTAAATCCTTAATAACTCAATTTTTCTTTTTAATTTTGTGTTGTTAAATAGTTCAACATTATTTACGAAATCCGGCGGATTTAAACTTTCAGATTTATTCATTTATCATGCTCAAATTTTAATCCCTATCCCTATTCCATCACCAATGGTCAAAATTGATGATTGTAAATTTTTCTGATTCAGAAACATTTTATTAAATTCTCTGATCATCTTTGTCGAAGATCTGAAATCTTTCGGCACTCTGGATGAAGCCACATAGCCCTTCCATAGTAAATTATCAATAAATATTATCCCCTCTGATTTCAATAAAATCATGCAATAATCAAATAAGCGCTTATAATCATTTTTGTCGGCATCGAGGAAAATAAAATCATATTTTTTTTCTAATTTGGGCATTATATCGAAAGCATTTCCTTCGTATAAAATTATTTTATCATCGAGAGCCGCTTTAGCAATATTTGCTTTCGCTAATTTTACATTATCAGCACTTTTTTCAATAGTGTGAACAACTCCTTTTTTGCCAAGCTTTTGTGCCATACGGATAGAAGAATAAGCAATAGCAGTTCCTAATTCAAGAACACGTTTTGGTTTATAAATAGAGATCAACATTTCTAAAAATTTTGCCGAATCTTTTGTTAAGATCGGGATATTATTTTCGGAAGCATAATTTTCCATCTCAGTAATTAACGGATCATTATCAATATTGAAATTCTCAAGATATTTAATTTGTGAAGGATATATTATCTTTCCCATATAATTTCCTAGTTTGGTTACTTTAAAAGCACTAGTTTATTACTAAAATTTTTCGTTCCTAAGGTCAAAACATAAAAGTACACTCCGCTTGCACATAATTTCCCCTGATTAGATTTTCCGTCCCACGATACAATTGTATTGCCTTGAGGGACAATTCCGTTAATTAAAATTCTAACGATTTGTCCTAAACTATTATAAATTGATAACTTAGCCGAATTAACTGAACTAGAATAAAATGGTATTTTTGTTGTATGCCCGGAGCTGGAAAGAGGATAAAAGGGATTTGGGTAGTTATTCCCAAGAGTATATTGGGGAATAGTATTATTAATTGAGTCGTTAATTAAATTGACATTCCCATTACTTAAACTAAATGAAAATTCGCCTGTTGTCGGTTCCCGATATGAATTGTTTAGACTATCAGTATAAGTAAAATAAAATTGTATGCTGTCTCCTGAAGAAATTTGAGGAAATTGGTAAAAATATTTTAGAGTATCATCATACGTCAGATTTTCAGAATTAAAAGTTGAAAAATTCACAGCATAATGCAAAAAGGCTGAATTTGATTTTATACCGTAGTTTGAAAAAAATATTTTATTTATTGTAAATCGATTTGATACTGAATCGAAATAAAAAATTGGATAATCGATAGATTTCTCAGCCGAAACCAATCCATATCCGATATTATTGTTTGGACTTGCAGCATTTCCTGCAGTCTCCCTTAGAATATTTCTAACTTGAATATTTGTCAGCTTAGGATAAGCAGAAAGCAAAAGTGCAGCGACGCCAGCGGCGATTGGAGTAGCATAAGATGTGCCGCTGCCTATACCATAGGAGGAAAATCCGCTGGCAACATCAGCTCCATAATTACTTTCACCCATTGCAACTATATCCGGTTTTATGCGTCCGTCGTATGTAGGTCCTCTTGAGCTAAAAGAAGCTAAGTTATTATAGGAGTCCACAGCACCTATTGTAAGGATGTGAGTTCCATCTCCGGGTGTTTCAATATAATACCATGAATTATCACCGTCATTTCCGGCAGCGGAAACAGTTATTACGCCTCTTTGGAATGCAAGTTCAACAGCTTTTGCGCAAATAGTAGTCTTGCCGTCCATGTCTTTGTATGAATATGAATAAGTAGTATCGTCAAAAATACTGTAGCCTAGTGAACTTGTCGTTATGTCAACTCCCAAACTTTCCATCCACTCTAAAGCTGCAGCATAATTATCTTCTTCTATGTGACTTTCACTTCGATCATCTTCGGTCTTTGCAAGGATAAATTTTGCATTATATGCAACTCCTACTATTTTGCCCGGTTTATATCCTCCAATTAAAGAGAAGACGTAAGTACCGTGATCTCCCGATTCCGGGATATCTCCCGGTTGAGGTTCCGTTGAAGTAACATGGAAAACATAATTATATTCTTCCAGAACATACTGATTTACAAGAGATTCATGCTCCCGCCATTTGAAACCATCATCGAGTATTCCTATAATTACGCCTTTACCGGTAATACCCATAGCATGCACTTGAGGAATATCCGATAGATTAAATTCTTGAAAGGACTGTCCGTAAAGTGTATCTGCTGAAATATCTTTTATTTTATCCGGAAATATTTTCTCAAGCGAATTTGGGTTCGCTATGTTTAATTCTTTTACCGGTACAATTTTTTGAACAAAGGGGAATGAAGAAATAATACTTAACTCCGGTGAAGTTAAATAAGCAGATACCGCATTAAACCAATTTAGTTTATTCTGAATTTTAATCCCCTGGTTTTCAATTGCGCTAATGTAGTCCTCTTTTATTGGTACGTCTTCGTAGGTAATTATACTATTCCCCATAACCTTCTCCCGCCTTTGAATGCACTTTGCTGAAAGTGAACTGATGACGGATTGATAAAGTGCCGAGTTTTTACTGAGAGTCTTGCTTAACGGTATTCCCTTGTCCTTAAAATAAATTAGGTATTTTGTCTGAGAGAAAGAAACTGCTGAAGTTATTAATAAATAAATAAGTATTTTAGTTTTCATAAACCTTAATGGAAAAATGGTTAGTATTATATAGAAATATATATTTTAATCTTAAAAGTAAAAAAACAAATTTATATGTACCTAATTTATGGCATTTAGAATTCTATTTAATCTAATGAATTTTGCCGGATTCTTGATGGAAATAGAATTATTTTGTGACCAATATATAAAAGCAGCTTTTCCTATAATCAAATTATCAGGGACAAATCCCCAGTACCGGCTGTCAATACTATATTCGCGATTATCGCCTAGCACAAAATAATAATTCTTTTTGAATGTATAACTTTTTTTCGGAACTCCATTAATTGAGATAAAAGTACCTTCATCACTTACTGCTGTTGAACTAAATTCTCTATCAATAAAAATTTCCCAATCAGAAATATTCCTGTAAGATATATTAACCTTAAATCCTCGATATGGGACAATAATGGGTCCATAATTGTCTCTGCTCCAATTTTTACCTTTAGGGAATATCCTGTTATCCGGCAACTCAGATTGAGTCGTAGGTTCACCTAAAAGTGCATTTTTTGGCTGCTCTATAAGTCTGTTATTTATATATACTTTCCCATTTATAATCTGCACTGTGTCACCCGGCAAACCTATAATCCTTTTGATAAAATATTTATTTTCTGCTGAGGATAATTCCCATGGATAACCGGGAAATTGGAAAACGATAACATCATTTCTTTTAGGTTTTGAAATATTGAAGAGCTTTAATCTGGGAATGGTAATATTTGTTAAAGGAATAGCCGCCGGGGTTGATAAATTGTAAGCTATTTTATTAACAATGATGTAATCTCCTATTAATAAAGTATTTTCCATCGAAGAAGATGGTATTTGGCTTGCTTCAATTAAAAAAGATTTGATGAAAATTATGAATATGAAAGCCGTTAAAAACAAAAGAATAATCTTAGATAACCTAAAACTATTAATTCTCATATTATTGGCTATCGTATTTCTTTCTTTTTAAAAAACATCCTAAAGAACTAATTATATTATTCGTCAATTTGTAAAACAGCTAAAAATGCTTCCTGCGGAATTTCAACATTACCTACCTGTTTCATTCTCTTTTTCCCTTCCTTCTGTTTCTCGAGAAGTTTTCTTTTCCTTGAGATATCACCTCCATAGCATTTTGCGAGAACATTTTTCCTTAATGCTTTTACAACAGATTTAGAGATTACTTTTGAACCGATAGCTGCTTGAATATCGATTTCGAACATTTGGCGCGGAATTAGGTCCTTTAATTTAGAACAGACCTTTCTGCCCCAATCATAAGATTTACTTTTGTGAACAATCATAGAAAGCGCATCAACAGGTTCACTGTTTAATAAAATATCAAGTTTGACTAAATCTGATTCCCGGTAATCGATATATTCGTAATCAAATGAGGCGTACCCGCGGGTCGTTGATTTTAGTTTGTCATAAAAATCAAAAATGATTTCAGCCAGAGGAAATTCATATTGTAGGTCAGCACGAGTTGGATCAATATAATTGGTATTCTTGTAGGTACCGCGTTTTTCAGTGGCAAGTTTCATTATGTTTCCGACATATTCACTAGGGCAAACTATTTGCGCTTTGATATATGGTTCTTCAATTTTTTCAATATCACCAATAGGAGGCATATTAGCCGGATTATCAACAACTATTTTCTTATTATCTTTTGTATAAACATAATATTCAACATTGGGGAGAGTAGTTATAATTGACTGATTATATTCTCGGAGCAATCTTTCTTGCACAATTTCCATGTGAAGAAGTCCAAGAAAGCCGCACCTGAATCCAAAACCAAGTGCTGCAGAAGTTTCGGGCTGATATATTAACGCAGAATCATTTAACCGGAATTTCTCAAGAGCATCTCGCAAGTTTTCAAAGTCGTCTGCATCAGTAGGATAAAGACCGCTATAAACCATTGGCTTAACCTCTTTATAACCTGGTAAAGGTTCTTTTGAACCTTGTTTGGCATGCGTTACTGTATCACCCACTTTAATATCATGTACATTTTTAATACCAGAAATCAAATAACCGACATTCCCGGCTGAAATTTCCTCAGTCCTAATTTTTTTAAGCCCGAGTATTCCTATTTCTTCAGCATCTATATCCTTATCTACCGTAAAATACTTAATTTTGTCATTAGTCTTTAGAGTTCCGTTAAAAATTCTTATATATGCAATTGCTCCTCTATAGATGTCAAATATTGAGTCAAATATTAATGCTTGTAGAGGGGCAGCAGGATCTCCTTTCGGCGAAGGAATTTTTGTTACCACAGCTTCCAGAATTTCATCTATGCCGACTTTTGATTTTGCGCTAGCAAGAATAATATCACCCGGATTACACCCTATCAGGTCAATTATTTGTCCTTTAACTTTTTCAATTTCGGCACTAGGTAAATCAATCTTATTGATAACAGGAAGGATTTCTAATCCGGCTTCTATCGCAAGATAGAGATTACTAATAGTTTGAGCCTCAACACCCTGAGCAGCGTCAACTATAAGGACGGCACCCTCACAAGCAGCAAGAGATCGAGAAACTTCATAAGTAAAGTCAACATGACCCGGAGTATCTATTAAATTTAAAATATAGTCAATACCATCAGAGGCTTGATACTTCATTTGAATCGCATGGGATTTAATAGTAATCCCTCTTTCGCGCTCCAATTCTAAATCGTCTAGTACTTGTGCTTTGGCTTCACGCTCGGAAACCGTGTGAGTCCTTTCCAATAAACAATCGGCTATAGTGGACTTACCATGATCAATATGTGCAATTATGCAGAAGTTTCTGATATTATTCATAAATCTCTTAATTTGAATAACAAATATAGGCAGGGAGCAAGTTTATTGAAAGGCAGGCAATTATCTTAATAATAAAATGATCAGAGAAAAAAGTTTTAAATCTGCAAATATATTATATAAATATATTTCCAATTATCATTAAAATTGTTCATATATCAAAAAAACATGATTTTTAACCGAAGATTGTTATTTTTCGGAACAAAAAAAGTTGGATTTCGTCTAAAAACATGAAAAACAAAAAGAAGAAAATAGAATTGACACAACCTCAAATATTAAACTTAGATGATGATTTCTCTTTAATAAAGAGATTTATTGATGGTGATGAATCTACTTTTAATACGCTTATTCTTCGCCATAAAGAAAAAGTAAGAAACATAATATACCTTACTTTAAATAATCATGAATTAGTTGATGATATTGCTCAGGAAGTTTTTCTCACAGTATATAAGAATTTAGGGCGATTTAGGTTTGAATCTCAATTTACAACATGGCTTTATAGAATAACTATCAATAAATGCAAAGACTACCTTAGGAAAATTAAGATTCGAAGCATTTTTCAACCATTTAAAGATTCCGAAGAGGAACTTGGTTATTCGCCTACTACCGATGAAGCTGATGTATCTGAAATTGTAAGAGAGGCAATTAAGAAATTGCCCGAAAAGTTAAGAGTTCCTCTTTTATTAAAGGATATTGAAGGTTTAAGTTACCAAGAAATTTCGGAAACTGTACAATGTGAGATTGGTACAGTAAAATCAAGAATTTTCAGAGCCCGTGAAAGTTTGAGAGAAATTTTAAAGCCCTATGAGAGGGAATTATTATGAAAAACAACATTGACAGAAAATATGAATTATTGTCTGCTTATGTTGATGATGAATTATCAGAACATGAAATACGTAAGATTGAAGAAGATCTTAAATCCTCACCGGATTTGAGAGAAAAGTTAGATTATTTTAAAAAAGTAAAAAAAGTAACTTCTTCTTCAGTAAAAGTTATCACAGAAAACCC
>JAJYOQ010000541.1 GCA_021796135.1 Bacteroidota bacterium | reverse complement strand
TCCCCTTATTAAATGGAAGGGAAACGATTTATATTGATTTCTGATTTTCTATTGCAATAATTATTTCTTTAGATAGATCGATTATTTTTTGTTTTTCATCGTAAAGATAATTGCTGCCAAGTTCTTTTTTTAATGTCTCTAATTCGCGAATAGTTTTTTCGGGATACTTTTCAATGTTTAAATTCGAAATCCTTCTTAGTGTATAATCTGATAATGTTCCATAATCCAGAATATCTTCCAGAAGCATACGAATGAACGGCTTTAATTCTGTAATAGTTTGTTGAGACGCAAGACTTTGCGTCTTTACGATTAAAAGATACTTTAAATTGTTAATTGATTTTTGCTGTATGCTGTTTTCTGAAATATTTGCTCTTCCTTTTAGTTTGTAGTTTTTAACTACTTCATAGTTATCCCAAAACCGGTTACTCAAAGGTAAGGATGGCTCATCGTTAACAGTTTTTATATTTTCATAAACCGAATCAAGATTTATGATTGAATGTTTATCTTCTTCTTTGTCATATAAAACATGATGTACGAAAAGTCGCTGCTTTTTAATTATCACAAGTAATTCATTCTCTGTATGCTTTTTAGCAACTTTAATTCGCGGTGGAAACTTTTCTAAAGAGTTGATTAGGTCCGGGAATTGTTTTTTAATTGCTTCAAAGTCTTTCAAAGCTTTTATATAAAAACTTTCGCTTTCAAGCTGTTCAGGATTCTGCTGCACTCTTGAATATAATCCCGATGGCGAAGGTTCTTCATCTATGTCAAATATTTTAGCGTCTTCACCAAGAGCATTATGAATTAAAAACATTTTTTGAGAAGCAATTTCCCTTGAGCGTACGAGATCGGAGCCTTGTTCTGTCGGGAAGAAATTAACAATATATAATTTATCAAATACTTTTTTACTGATGCGGTTTATTCTACCTACTCTTTGAATAACACGTACGGGATTCCAGGGAATATCGTAATTAACAACCATACCGGCGCGATTAAGATTAAAGCCTTCGGAAATTTTATCGGTGGATAGGAGTATATCGTAATCATCATTTTGCTCTGTTGATGAAGCATCAAAGTTTTTATTTATCTCTTTTATTTTGCTTGAAGGCAGATCACCAAATATAATAAGGACTCTATCATCGAATTCTTTTAGCAGAATATCCGAAAGATATTTTACTGTATCAGAATATTCGGAAAAGATTAAAACTTTTCTTCTTGGTTCTGAATTCCCGGGTTTTTTGTTAATTACTTTTTTTAGCTCAGCAATTAGACATGCTGATTTGGGATCATCTTTTACAAGCTTTAAATGATTGAGCTCAGTAAGAATGCTGTTAAACATTCTTAGGTCAGATTTAATCGCATTAATGAATTCATCTTTTTTAGCAAAATCTTTTAATTCGTAAATTTTATGACTTTTTGGATATTCATTATTTTTTATTTTCTCAGAATAGGTTAATAGGTATTCTTCAATTTCGTCGGGATTTTTTGTATAAATTTTTTCAAGCAATGAACGATCTAGAATATACTTACCGGTTTTTTCAATAAAAGAAAGAACATCTGTTTTGATTTTTATAAAGTTGCGAACGCTCTGTTGGAATGCGCCGAAAGAGCTTTCGAATCTTTTAACAAGCATACGCCTCATAAAATCGTACAAGTTAAACTGCTGCTGGTACTGAAAATTTTCTTCTTCGCCAAGGTCTTCTATCTTTTCTTTTTCAAATTCAAAAGGTCTATAAATAGCACCCTGAAAAACTCCGCCTTCATCCGGGAGAGCAAAGTATTCATTTATAATTTTATCGTAAAATTCCGATTGCTTTTTGGTTAATTCGTAAAACCATTCTTGTGGATCCTCAACGATAGATAAATCTTTAACTTCATCACGATAAAAGGGATTACCTTGAATATCCAACCGGTTGCGTCGAATAGTAACCGGCTCAATTACATCTCTTATCTCTTTTGCTAACTCATGAGATAATATTTTTACATTATTAAGATTAATTGGAAGCTTGCCAAACATGGCTTTGTAATAGGTTTCTGCTCGGTTTCTTTTCTTTGGATCAGTTGAGTCGTGATATTTTTTAATATAAGAAAGTCTGTCAAAGGTGGTCTTGAAAATTCTGAATTTAAATTCCAAATCATCATCAAGAGTAATAGCAGATTTCTTTGGAATAATAAAAAGTTTGAGTAAGGAAAAAATATCTGCAGGACGGTTATTAAACGGGGTTGCAGTAAGTAAGATAACTTTTTTGCCTCTGCAAATATTCTTAAGAAATTCATAGTCTTGAGTATCCTGGTTTCTAAAACGGTGTGCTTCATCAATTATGATGACTTCGATATCCTTTGCTTTGGAAACAAATTCAGAAACATTTTCAAGATCGCCCAAAGAAAAAGCTTCCCATCCAAAGCTGCTAAGGTAAAATTGTTCAAGATATCTACGCCACCCAGACTGCTTAGATTTGTCACCAATTAAACCCGGAGGCGCGATTACAATGCCGCGTTTTTTCATTTCAAAGGCTACAGCGCAGGCAATAATAGTTTTACCGAGCCCTACTACATCGGCGATTATAACACCATTATTATTTTCAATTATAGAAAGAGCTTGCTGAACAGCGTCTAATTGGTATTTATATTCCTTAAAATCATTTTCTTTTAATACTTCAACGAGTCTTTGACCGATTCCTTTGCCTTTGAAAGTGTCCAAGTAGGTTTTTAAAGTCAGCGCATACGCTTCAAACGGCGTGATTTCTTTAATTAATGTTTCTTGCTCTAAAACTTCGATTAATTTTTTCTTTAGCTCGTCATCTTCGGATATCTTAACTGCTTTATTCCACAATTCATCGAAATAAACTTCAGCGTCCTCAAAGCCATAATCGCTTATTTCTACGTTAAATTCTTGCTGTGAAGAAAGACCGGCTGAGGTAAGGTTACTACTACCGGTAATAAATAATTTATTGCGACCAATCTGCTGTTCATTAAGTTTGAATAAATAGATTTTTGCATGATTGGGTTCATAGGTTTTTCTTAATATTATCCTATCGTCTTTTATCAACTGAAGGAAATATTTTGACTGTTCGTAAAAGTCCTTATTATCAAAGCTCTCAGTGTTAATAGATTTCTTAATTGATTCGTAGAATTGATGGACTCTTTCATCGTCAGTGATTTTAATATCTTTATCGCCGTATTCAAAAAGACCGCGGACTGTTTTGTCAACATTAAGCCCGACTAAGATTTTAAGATTCACTTTATCATTTGATTTTAAGCCTTGGAATAATTCTTTTAATCCGGAGAAGTAAAAAAAAGCCGAT